>JAGLDW010000080.1 GCA_023145395.1 Lentisphaeria bacterium
CAGGCGGGTGTTTCCGCGACAGTGTCGGATGCCCATCCGGCAGTCCGGGAATCCTGCCTGCTGGTGACGGCGGCTCGCGGGGGGCGGGGCGCCGTCCGCGAGGTCGCTGAACTCCTGCTGGACGGGCGGGGAGTGTGGCGGGAGATTGTGAAGGAGTACAAGGGAGATCCAGCGTGATGCTGACTCGTCCAAGATGTTGTTCGCACACAGCTTCGCTTCGGTGTGTCATTATGGGTCTTGTGTCCCTCCTGTTGGCGTGGACGCCTGCGCACGCTTTCGACTTCGGGAAGGGCGAGCTTGCGATTCTCGAGAACTTCTGCACACGTGGGGGAAAGGGCCAATCGGGCTCTTCGGTCGATACGTGGGAATTGCGGGGAAGCAAGGCGGTTGTTCGGGGACGCACCTACGCTCTGAAAACAGTTCGCCTCTCCATGGCAGCCAAGGACGGACGCGTCTTCGTGGTGACCTCGCCAAATTGCGTTTTCGACCAGGATACGGGGGTGGCGCGCAGCGAGGCACCTGTGCGAATCGTGGGTGAAGATGCAACCATTGACGGTGTTGGATACGATGTTTCCATGGCGCAGCGACGAGTACGCATCCGTAGTAGCGTCCATATTACGCTTCGTGTCGCGGGGGGCGGGGGACGCAAGTCGTTCTCCCTGATCTCCGCCAGGAAAGAAACGCGGGATGACAATGGTGCCTCCGGCGAAACCCAAATGGAAAAAGAGAAGAGATAGTGATTCGAGGAGACGAGAACATGCTTACACGATTTTCTACTGGAGTGTGCGCGTCGCGGGGGACTGTTCCGTGCATGTGTGCCTGGCTGCTCCTGTCCGCACTGCTTGCTCTTGCCCCAGTGCGTGCGGAGGGTGAAAAACGAAGCCTTGACGATCTGCTTCGCGGTGGGGGAAAGGACACGAAGAAGGAACAGATGGGAACCAAGGAGCAAGACCCCGCCAAAGGGAAGAACGATGCTGCGGACATGGTGGACATACAGGCAGAGACGGCGGAATGGGATTTGGACGGGCGGACAGGGGATCTCGTAGGCAACGTAATTGTCACCTACGGAGACAGGACGCTGACTGCGGACAGGATGAAAGTGTTCATGAACGAGAAGAACGAACTTGAGCGTGTGGAGGCGCATGGAAATGTGGTGATGCGTGAGAAGAAGGGAAAGAACCGAGCCACTGGGGGCAAGGCCGTCTACGACATCATCAAGGATATCATCGTGCTTTCCGATTCACCTGTCCTATACCGGGGCGAAGAGTGGAAGATGACAAATGCCAAAACAGTGACATACAATCTCCGCAAGAGAGAGTTCAAGGCGGAGGAGGGGAGAATATCCATCCGTATCCCCAAAAGAAAGAATGGCGGGACGGGCGATGGAAGACTGCCATTTGACCTCGGGAATAGAAAACGGGAGGATGGGAAGGACAAGGAGTCCGGGGACGAGGACACAAGGAAGAACGACCGGAAATGACCGAATCCAATGATAAGCGGAAGTTGCTGGAGACTCACGGTCTCGTCAAAGCATATCGGCAGCGGAAAGTTGTAAACGAAGTCTGCCTGCGTGTCGACGCAGGCGAAATCGTTGGCCTGCTAGGTCCGAATGGCGCGGGGAAGACAACCACGTTCTACATGATCGTGGGTCTAATCCGGCCGAACGGGGGAAAGATCGAGTTCATGGGCCAGGACGTCTCCAACCTGGCCATGTACGAAAGGGCCAGACTTGGCATGGGATACCTTTCGCAGGAACCATCCATTTTTCGGAAATTGAGTGTGGAAGACAATATCATGGCCATCTTGGAGACGCTTGCACTGACAAAGAAGGAGCGCGAAGAACGTCTTGCAGACCTGCTTAACGAGCTGCAACTCACTCATCTTGCAAAGCAGAAGGCCATGACTCTCAGCGGAGGCGAGAGGCGGCGTCTGGAAATCACCCGGTCGCTAGCCACCAATCCAAAGTTCATCCTGCTGGATGAGCCTTTCAGTGGAGTCGATCCCATCAATGTGTACGAGGTGCAGAAGATCGTGGTTCACCTACGCGACCGCGGTTTGGGCGTGCTCATCACGGATCACAACGTGCGAGAAACACTCGCCGTCGTCAACCGAGCCTACTTGATTTGCGAGGGACAGATTCTGAGCCATGGGGATAGTGATTTTCTCATCAATGATGAAGAGGCCCGAAATATGTATTTGGGACCTCGTTTCACAGCGTGATTTAGGATGAAGTTGATTTCGCGTCGATTCTAGACAAGGAAAAAGCGCCTGGCGCGGTGACGACTGGACAACAACACGTCTGCCTCACAAGGAGTGGTGGCAGAGAGACAACAACCCTCGACGACTGGAAAGGGAACCGCAATGGAAGTCATTATAAGTGGACGGCATCTCGACGTGACTGAGGATCTCCACGGGTACATTGAAGAGCGAACGGCCAAGCTGGAGCTGGAAGACCCGAAGCTGACAAGCATCCGGGTCGTCCTGTCTCACGAACGGAACTGGCACATCGCCGAAATGCATGTCCACGGAAAGCATCTCGCACTGAACGCGAAATCCGAGATGGACGACATGTACGCCTCCATCGACAGCGTCTTCGAAAAATTGCATCGCCAGCTTCGGAAGCATCTTGACAAGCTGCATGACCACAGAGTTGACAAAGACGCCGTCAACGATGGGGAGAATGACGAAGAAAGCACGGACGCCGAAGATGAGAGTGAATGAGAAGGAATAGGGGTGCGTCTTGAACACAGAGAAGAACATGCCCAAACGGCCATCGTGGGACGAATACTTTCTCAAACTGGCCATGTTGGCCAGTGAGAGAGCCACTTGCCCCCGAATGCATTGCGGGTGTGTGATCGTGAAAGACAGGTTCGTCCTGGCGACTGGCTACAACGGGTCCCTTCCGGGGACTGCGCATTGCTACACGGACGGCTGCATGATCGTCAACAACCATTGCGTCAGAACCAACCATGCGGAGATCAATGCCATCTGCCAGGCTTCGCGCAGGGGAGTCAGCCTCGACGGTGCAGATGCATATGTGACGAATATGCCTTGCACCGCCTGCGCCAAGGCGCTTGTGACCACCGGGGTCTGCCGTGTCGTCGTCTTCTCTGAATACCATGAAACCCTAGCGGAGGATTTCTTCCGCGAAAGTGGTGTCCTGCTGGAACGCTGTCCCATGCCGGAACGTCAGATCAACTACAATCTGGCCGAGTACAGTTCGGCAAGGGTGTGCAGTGGCAGCGGTGTCCGTGATGGCTGACAGCACGAGCGCAAGACACGCACATATCCCGCCTCTCGCGTAGTGGTGGCCAGGGGAGGGTAGACCTGCCGGACAAGAATCGAGATGCCATACCCGACACAATGCCAGAAAAAGAAAAATATTCGGCTCAGGACATACCAAACAAGCCAGGGGTCTACATCTTCCGGAACGAATCTGGGCAGGTGGTCTATGTGGGCAAGGCCAAGAGCCTGAGAAAGAGACTGTCCAGCTACTTTCAGCCATCGCGAAAGCACCGTGCCGACCCCAAGCTCAGGGCTCTCATCAACAGTATAGCGGCCTACGAGACTCTTGTGGTCAAGAACGAAGCCGAAGCACTGCTGCTGGAGTCTCGGCTTGTCAAGGAATATCATCCACGCTACAACATAGAGTTGCGTGACGACAAGCAGTTTCTGCACGTCTGCATCGACCCGAATGAACCCTACCCGCGTCTTCGACTCGTGCGCCAGCAGAAGTCTGACGGACGTCT
Organism: Lentisphaeria bacterium; assembly: GCA_023145395.1. Lineage (GTDB taxonomy): Bacteria > Verrucomicrobiota > Lentisphaeria > Oligosphaerales > Lenti-02 > JAGLDW01. The sequence goes on from JAGLDW010000080.1 coordinate 3,750, forward strand.
CTACTTCGGTCCATTTCCACGAGCTGGAAGCCTCCGAAACACCGTCGATTTTCTGTCCAAGCGTTTCTCCCTCCGCACGTGTTCCCCCCGCAAACCGTGCGAGGAGACATTCATGCATTGTCTGGAGCACATCATCCGTTCCTGTCTGTGCCCTTGCGTGAAGCAAGTGTCTCCCGAAGAATACGCCAGCCAGGTGGCAAAGGTCATCAATGTGCTCGAGGGAAACACGCGGGAAATCCTCGACGAGCTTTCCGCGCGCATGCTCGAACTGGCCGAACGTCGTGAATACGAACAAGCGGCGCGCACGCGGGACACGATAGAGAATATCCGTTCCGCATGCGAGAGGAAGAGAGCATTTTCGCGAACCACGCTCGGGCTTCCTGGTTCCTGTCGAAAAGATGCCGTGGCTGCGTTGCAGCGTGAATTGGGCATGGAGAAACCGCCTGTGCGGATCGAGTGTTTTGACATGTCAAACCTCGCAGGCACACTGGCGGTGGGAAGCATGGTCTGCTTTGTGGATGGTGCGTCATGCAAGAAGGAGTACAGACGTTTCCGTATTCAGAACCCAGAAGCGAAGGACGATACGGCGATGATGCGGGAGGTGCTCGGACGGCGCTACTCGCGGCTTCTGGAAAAAGGGGGAGGGGAGGGAACTCCCGACTTAATCGTGGTCGATGGAGGAATCGGGCAACTACATGCCGCTCTTCGTGCCTTGGCCGAGACGGGCATGGAGCCAACTGCTCTTCTGGGCTTGGCGAAAAAGCAGGAAGAAATATTTCTTCCCGGGAGATCGGAACCTCTGTGTCTGGAAAAATCCAGCCCGGCTCTGCGACTTCTACAGGCCGTCAGGGATGAAGCCCACCGCTTTGCGGTCTCCTATAACAGAACTCTGCGGCGTCGAAGAATCCGAGAATCAGTGCTTGCCGAGATTGCTGGTGTGGGACCAGCCCGGCAGTGCGCATTGCTCCGGGAGTTTGGTTCTGTCCAGAAACTGGCAAAGGCTGGGCCGATGGAAATCCGGAAACGTGTGGAGGGGATCGGACTCGCGCTCGCCGAATTGATCCACAATAGCCTGAACACAGGCACGAAAATCTGAAAAAACCTTTCCTTTTCACCTTGTCCCGGTCCTATTTTCAAGTATACTATTGATTCGATTCGTTTTGGGGAATTCTCTACCGACCCCCATAACGAGACAGAGCGAAGAACACCCGTTGTTCCTTCCTCTGAGTGGTTCTGCGTCTCTCTCTGAAAGGGTTGTTTGGGCCAATGAGCACCAAAGTCCAGAACGGGCGTTTCACTGCCGTCGAACTTGAAGAGTACCGCACAATTCTGAGAGGAGCGCACGAAGGCCTTATGCGCCAAGTTCGTGCATTGTCCTCCACCTCGCTCAGAGCGGACCACCAAGCCGGAGAGGAATTGGCCGACATCGGTAGCGACGACTTCATGCGAGAGACCGAGTTGACCGTGATGGGTGAGGAGGAAAAGCGTATTTCACTCATCAATCTTGCTCTGGAAAATCTCAAGACGGATGTCGAAAGCTATGGTGTTTGCGTCGATTGCGACAAAGCGATCAGCACCGGCCGGCTCAAAGCCAAACCGTATGCTCATCTCTGCATCGCCTGCAAGAGTCTTCGCGAGCAGAACGGGGGGATGCCGCCCGTTGAGCAGGACGAGGATCTCGTCGAAGCCTAAGTGACTCGGCCAATTTTGACCAATCACCGCGACTCCCGATCCACCCGACTCAGTTCAACATAGCCTGGCACGGTTGTGCGCGTAAGTAGTTCGCAAGGAACAGGATATGGTCGCCGACGATGCATCCCGTAGTCATTCCGGTCCGTCATTCTGGGGACTCCCAGCGGCTCTTTGCCTAGCCGTGTGTATCGTAGACCAGGGAACCAAAATTCTGGTCACGCGGGCATGGGAAGTCAATGCTCAGCAAGCTCCATTGATCCCGGGTTTCTTCCGCCTAGTGCATTTTCGCAACACAGGCGCGGCCTGGGGGCTTTTCGCCGGGCACCCACGGTTTCTTGGCATCTTGTCTCTTGTCGTCCTGACAGGAATGATCTTCTTCTTCAAGGCTCTGAACGAAGGCAGTCGAGCGCGGGCTCTAGCTCTCGGAGTGATCTGCGGGGGTATAGTTGGCAATCTCGTCGATCGTTTTGCCTATGGCGAAGTTGTTGATTTTCTGCTTTTCTCGTACAAGGGACACTATTGGCCTGCGTTCAATGTTGCGGATTCCGCGATTTGCTGTGGAGTGGGCGCCTATATGCTCATATCCACCCTTGGCGCCTGTGGAGAAAAGCGGAAAGACACTCGCAAGGGCGATGGCGAAGGGGAGGGCAAAGCTTCCCCCGCTCCCCATTAGCCACGCACTTCATGACCCACCTGCTGCGATAATGTGTCTATCATGCGGGAAACGCCATCATGGGAAACGGCTCGGAACTTTGGGAGAATGCTGTTCCACGCGTGATTGCCATCCTTGGGCCAACCTGCTCGTGGAAGTCCGAGATCGCCCTGCACATCGCACGTGAACTTGCCGGAGAAATCGTGTCATGCGATTCCATGCAAGTCTATCGACAACTCTCCATAGGAGTTGCCAAACCTTCGGATCGTGAACTTTCATCTATCCCGCATCACCTTGTCAATCAATTGGATATGACAGAAAAAGCTGATGCGAACTGGTTTTTTGGAGTCGCCGAGTCAGTCTTGGCAGATCTGAAGGTGCGGAAAGTCCCTGGAATCGTCGTAGGAGGGACTGGCCTGTATGCGAGGGCGCTTCTGTACAATCTGGACATGCTACCTGCATCTCCGCACGTATACGCAGGAGTTGAGGATGACTATGCCGCCCCCGATGGCCGGATTCGTCTTCTCGATGAACTCGAAGACCATGATGCAGGCACCCTTGACACCCCCGCCGATGTATTGAACAATCCTCGACGACTTCTCAGAGCTGTGGAAATAAAGAGAATCACCGGACTTGCCCCGTGGCATCATCCCCGACCCCAGCCAGTGCCCAAGTCCGGTGTCAAGCAGTACGTGATCCGCCCAGAGATGCCCTTGCTTCGCGCACGCGTGAGCCAAAGAACACAGAACATGCTCGATAATGGCTGGATCGAGGAAACCAGGGCTCTTGCCGACGCTGGCCTCTTTGACACCCCAACAGCTCGGCAGGCTCTTGGATACCGAGAAGTCCACGCCTTTCTATGTGGTGAAATCCCTACGCGTGAGGAACTGCACGCCGTTTTGGTGAGCAAAACCGTACGGTACGCCAGACGGCAGCGAACCTGGTTCCGAGGACAACACCCGGAGGCGACCGTCCTTGCTGTCGCTCAGGAAACCACGGCGCTTGAACTCGCCGATCGTGTTCTCTGTCATCTTCGGGAATCGTGAACCTATTTCTGTTGGCAACCAACGCAGTAACCAACAGAACTCCACGAAGTTGTTGACACACTACACACAATTCTTGACAATATCATCTCTTTGATTTCCTAACTCATTGACTCCAAGTATGTTGCATAAGTATGTGCAGCACATTCACACCCTGGCTGCACTAAACATAACATATATTATGCGACGTCGATGGGAGATGGGCATGTGTTGGGCTTGAAGTGCTGTAAAAAGGAGTCTTTATTGAGTCAGGCTATCCCGGAAATCGCTTCTCAAAAAAACTGCTGCCTTTGAACAAATGGACAAGGTCAACGTTCATGTCCGACATCACCGAATATCGTCCAGGCGACAGCATCGTCTGTCCATCTTGCGGCCGGGAATCCGCCGTCAAGCTTCACCGCAAGATGGACGGATGGACCTGCGTCGGCGAATTTTTTATCTGCGCCTTGTGCAAAGCGGAGCTTGCGCCCGCTGCTGGTTCGTCGGTCCCGTCTCGTTCCGATAACGAGAAATCGGTGGACGCGCTTGCCGATTTTTTTGGCACCACTGTCGAAGAGACAGCGAAACTAGACGTAGAGAACAGCCAATTCTGCAGAGATTGCATCCACTACTACTCCAATCCGTTTGCCAGTCAGTGTATGCTTCACGAACGCAAGGTCGAGCCTATGCAGGACTGCGGTGATTTCTCATTGCGGCCGCTTGAACCCACGACTGACGATGGAGCCAGCACACCATGAGTTCTCGATCTCATCATTGCCTGCAATTCTTTTCCTTTCTTTGTCTTCTGCTGGCTTTGACTTCAGGCTGTGCCTATGACCGAGAACCTGTTGTGGTTCGGCCGCCACTTCCCTATGCGCCTGGCCAGCAACCGGAGTTCTTTGTCCTTTATTACCCCTATGGACCGTCTTTGGTTCACAGAACCGGCGCTCCTGTCCCTCGCTACTCCAATTGGACCAACAGCCGTATGGCTCGTGATCTCAAGAGAATTGCGGAGTGTGGGTTCACCGGTGTGCTTCTTCATCTGCCACCGGAATACTTGGAGCACACGTTAGACAAGCGGGACCGGTATGCAGAGTTTGTTCGAATTGCCGACTCGTTGTCATTGAAGATTGTCTTCATGGTTGCACCGCTACATGGTCTTGAAGGCAGCGGAGTGGCCGAGAGTGGAGCACTAGCCGCCTGGCTCATCAACAGTTCACTGCAAAGCAGTCCCGCCTTGTATCGCGTGCGAGGAAAGCCGCTTGCCCTCTGCCATAGCTCCATAAGAATGAGCGGACCGCGGCACCCAGCGATTGTTTTTCAGCGTTTCTCCAAAGATTCTTTGGACTGGAAATGGCGCCCTCCCCTCGATCCGAAGAGACTGCAATCGCCAGGAACCGCCACATGCTCTGTCATCTACACAGGTTGGAAAGGCACACGTAGCACAGTGGAAGGTGGCTGGGCGCTGCCGCGGGGAAAGTGGTGCGAAAACCTCCGTGGAGAACTGTGGCGGGCCTTCTCCGCAAAATCACGTAGAATCGTCGTGTCAAGCTGGAATGACTTTCAGAATGGCGATGCCGCCGAGCCCAACGACATCGATGGAACGAAGGCAAGCGATGTTCTGACCGAGGAAATCAGGCGAGTGAAACTGGCTTGCTCACCGAGCACCACATCCTCGGGCACGACCGGAGACTCTGCTGCCCGCCAGTAGAAAAAGACGCTGGTGAGTTCCATCGGACACGGTTGTCCACACTGTGTAGCCCATTCATTGCGTCGGTGCCTGCGAGGTGTATACTTTGATCGCCACTGGGCTTCGCCTGAGAGTTTGTGCCAATCGGCGCAGAGACGGTGGGCCTCGCTGTAACATCCCAAGGAGTGCAACACGATGAACATCGGAATCATTGGACTGGACACGAGTCACACAATCGCCTTCACAAAGGTGATTCAGGGCGATGTCCCCGCCGAACAGAAGATCGAAGGTCTGCGCATTGTGAACGCGATGCGCTTCCCCTCCCCTTTCCAGACGGAAGAGGGACAGGATGAACGGCAGGGACAATTGGAGGACCTTGGGGTTGTGATGAAGTCTTCCGTCGCTGAACTTGCGGATGGAATGGACGCGCTGTTTCTCGAAATCAATGATCCTGCGCTTCATCTTGAATATTTCGAGCAGGTGGCTGGGCTGGGGCTGCCCATCTTCATCGACAAGCCGCTCGCTGCCAATCTGGAAGAGGGACGCCGAATCGTTGAGATTGCCAAGGCGAACGGAACGAACTTTTGGACTGCTTCCAGTCTCCGCTTTCTGAAGAGTCTTGCTGCCGCCAAGCAGAAGGTCGAAGACGTTCCAGTCTTCTGCAATGTGTTTGGCGCACTCGGCAAAGCATCTGCTGGCAGTGACGTTGTTTGGTACGGAGTTCACGTCACCGAGATGCTCACGTCGATCATGGGGGTTGGCGCGACTGCGGTCACAGCGCGCGAAGACGCCAACGGTGTGGTGGCGATCGTGAACTATGGCGACGAACGACGAGCCGTCGTGGAATACAACCGGAATTGCTACAAGTACGGTGGGCGCGTGCAAGCAGGCAATCAATGCGAATATTTCGACAACACGGGCGAAGTGTTGTACAACAACCTTCTAGAGCAGATCAAGGCTTGGCTGGATGGGGCGGAAGCACCCGTTCCGGTAGCCGAAAGTCTTGAGATCCAGGCCATCATGGACGCCGTCGAGAAGTCGCTGGCCTCCGGTGGGAGCGTGCAGCCAGAAGCATAGCGTGCCGACCCTAAGACGCTCTTGCAGACACGTAGCCGCCCGGATATGGGAATAGTCCCGTCCGGGCGGTTTTTCTTTTCTGTGCCGACCTTTGGTCACCGTCGTAGGACGATGGTGAAATCATTCTCCAAATAGTCGTCGAGGATTTCCACCCGCAGTCCCTGTTCCCGCTCCATGACGGCAGCGATCCTGTCAGGATCGAAATAGTGGCAGTGTGGATACTTGATTGGAGTGCGCACGTGGAGAAAGTTGGCCACTGCCAGCGACCGCGAATAGTCCAGCATGCGGGGCAGCGCGCGTAGAGCGAACGCCTCGTTGTTCCCCAGCTTGAGATTGAACACGCCTGAACAGTAGGTTACGTCGAAGGAAGAGTCCGGGAAAGGTGGTTGAGTGAACACGTCAGCCTGGAGTAGCAGGCGGCCGGAGGTTCTTCGAGCGGCCTCTGCAATCACGCCGAAGGTCAGATCCACCCCAACGTAGCGGACGCTGTGATCTGCATCGCGAAGAAAATCGGCCAAATCGGTCATCCCACAGCCTATGTCCAGCAGGGTTGGACATGTTGGAAGAGTGGGGCTGTGCACCATGGCGCGCAGCAGCGCTTCGAACCGGGCGGCCTGCGCTTCCACGCTGCCCCAGTCCAGAATGTCGTAGTTCGGACGAGCCGAGTCCACTCGTCGCTCGTAATGCGCGCGTATGCGCTCAGCCTTTTTGGAATCCATCGTCCGTTTCCGCCTCGATCTGAACACCAGCAAGCAGAGATCTGTACAACTCGTCACCACCAAGCGCGACACACCAGGGCTCGAGTGCCCCACGGGAATCGTAGTAGTGAAGATCCTGGATTTGGAGACTGCCTAGAACCAGTCCGAGATGATTCTCCAGCAGTTCGCGATCCAGAGTCTTGATCTGGTCCCATATCTCTTTGGCCGCAGGTCGGGTCTCGGGGGCCCTGGCAAGTTCGCGGCGCTGTCCGTCAAGCTGTTCGCGCGTGCGCCAGAGCTTGGGGAAGATCTGGGCGAGTGCAGCATCTCGAGTGTCATCATTCCCGAGTCTCCGCAAACTGTCCTCCGCTTTTTCCTGTGCTTCGGTGATCACGTCCGCAAGCTCTCGGGCGGGGAGTTCGTCCACACCCAGAGCGTGACGCAGGTGCGTCGGCGGGCGAATCAGGGTTTGGCAATTCCGCCAAGACTCGAAAAATCGAAAGCGCACTCGTGCGACGGGATGAGCTTCGACAGTGAGAATCCCACTGTCGCGAAGTTTCTTCTCAAAGGCGTATGCGGCGGGCATGTAGAGCGATCCCTGGTATGGAAGCGCAAGCGGGCATCCATCCGGTTTCAACCGTACCTGAAGCACGAGGAGCAGCGCCTTGCCGACCACGGAGACCACACCGTCGGCCGCCATGCGAGCCAGGGGCAACTTCCCTCCCCTCACCTGCCAGCGAAGATCTCCTCCAACAAGGACACTGCCTTCCAGGCATGCAGCCGTTCGTACGAGCATTCCTTGGCGACGGACAACGAGAAAAAACGGGAGTTCTCCCCGTTTCACACTGAGTGGGGTCAGTCCCACACCGGTCTCCTCGATGGCCTGGTTGTAGAGTGCTGCGGCCGCAGCGTGATCGCGCACAAACAGATTGAGCAAGTCGGCAGCATTCGCGGATAGCGCAGCCGGAGCGAAAAGCTCCGACGTCAACGCGCAGGACAAACCTTTCTCCGGCAGTTTGGCAGAGACCCAACGCCTGTAGACCTCCGGCAGGGATTTTCCTTCGCACGCCGCCAGGATGTTCGCCACCAAGCTTCGCTCTCGCGAGAACCATTGCTCGACACGATACTGAGAGGAAGGCTCGGGAAAAGAACGGAGGAGATTGTCACGCGCATGGTCGAGAAGATGCAGGATGTGTTCGCCAGCCACGTCTGCCGTCACGTCGCCAATGACTCTGTGGTGACGATCGTCACCGGCATAGCTAGCGCCCACCAACTGCCAGTTGTCAGACGGACTGTAGCGATCGTATAGATCATCGACGCTACAATCAAGGCGCCGGGACAGGGCGGCGGTAGTCCAACCCATGTATGGCTCGAGCCGACGCACATCCAGCGGCAGGCGGCCGAGGAAGTCGCTGTAGAAGAGCGCCGCGCCCCAATCCGAAGTGCCCCCTCGGTAGTAGCGTTCCCGCACCACCTCCAGCGCGGAGTCGCCAGGCACCGCGCCATGGCGGGTGAACGCCATATCGACGTCCTCGAGGAAATGCTCTACGGCATACCCCTTGCCCACCATGGCGACAAGCTTCGGGACCGTGTCCCAAAGGGTGTTCGTATTCTGGTCGATCGAGATGAAGTCAGGCACTAGCAGCCGTACTGGGCCGCATCGCCGAGAATCTCCTCGATGCGGAGAAGCTGATTGTACTTGCAGACGCGGTCGGTGCGGCTGAGGGATCCGGTCTTGATCTGGCCGGCGTTGACCGCCACGGACAGGTCCGCGATCGTGGTGTCCTCGGTCTCGCCAGAACGATGGCTGACGACGGCCGTGTAGCCGGCTTTGTGAGCCATTTCGATGGCGTTGAGCGTTTCGGTCAGCGTGCCGATTTGGTTGACCTTGATGAGGATGGAGTTGGCCGCACCCATGTCAATGCCCTTCTTGAGGAACTTGACATTGGTCACGAAGAGGTCGTCGCCGACGATCTGGCACCTGTCGCCAATCGCGTCGGTCAGCATCTTCCAGCCATCCCAGTCCCCCTCGTCCATGCCATCTTCGATGGAATCGACGGGGTAGGTGTCCAGCAGTTCCTGAAGGTAGGCGACTTGCTCCGCGCTGGAGCGTTTGGCTGCGCCCGCACCCTCGAACTTGGTATAGTCGTAGACACCGTCCGCGTAGAACTCGCTGGCCGCGCAGTCAAAGGCGAGACTGACGTCTTCGCCGGGCTTGTAGCCAGCCTTCTCGATCGCCGCCAGAACACTCTCGACCGCTTCGGCAGTACCACCGGCGAAGTTCGGGGCGAAACCGCCCTCGTCGCCGACCGCCGTGCTCAGGCCCTTGCTCTTGAGAACGCTCTTGAGACTGTGGAACACCTCGGCGCCCATGCGCAGACCCTCACGGAAGCAGCATGCGCCGACGGGGCGAATCATGAACTCCTGGAAAGCGATGGGAGCGTCCGAGTGGCTGCCGCCGTTGATGATGTTCATCATGGGCACGGGCAACACCTTCGCGTTGGTTCCGCCGATGTAGCGGAACAGGGGCAAGTCGAGTGCCTGGGCGGCGGCATGCGCACTAGCCAAAGATACAGCCAGCATGGCGTTCGCGCCGAGATTGCTCTTGGTTTCGGTGCCGTCCATCTCAAGCATGGTCAGATCGATTCCGACCTGGTCGAGCACATCCATGTCAGCGAGTTCGGGGAAGATCTTCTCATTGACATTGTCCACGGCCTGCTTCACGCCCTTGCCGCAGTACCGAGCATCGTCGCCATCGCGCAGTTCCAATGCCTCGTTCTCGCCGGTGGAGGCGCCGCTGGGGACGGCAGCGCGACCGACCACACCATTCTCGAGAGTGATTTCGGCTTCGAGAGTCGGGTTGCCGCGGGAGTCAATAATCTCACGCGCCATAATGTCATAGATCGTTGTGCTTGTCATGGATGGTGCCCTTTTTCATTGTGGGGAAAATCAGTGTATTTGCGGCAAATGACGGACACTTGCCAGGGAACCCAAACTATATCACACTTTGTCCCAGTTGTCCCCCCGTGACGAAAGGTGAGCGACCTACTCGCACCGCAGATGCGCGGCCAATTCGGGCGTCGGGGGAAAGTCGAGGCAGACATGTTCGCCAGCGAGTTCGTTTCTTAGTTCTTCGGGGGACACCGAAGGGAGATTTACTCTTCTCTTGACGGCAAGCGCGCAGGCGACACCGGCTGCCTGGCCCAGTTGCATCATGGTTCGCGAAAGCCGACAACTGGAGGCTGCGAGCGAACTAAGCCCTGCCGCGCGACAGGACACAAGCAGATTGTCAAACCCCTTTGGAATCAGGCAGCGATACGGAATTCCATAGGCGCTTCTGACGCCCTGGCAGTGTCCCCCAGCACCGTGAAAATCCATTGGATGATCGGCGATGGCAATGATGTCGGGGTGCTGTTGCCTGACGAGGCCAGATTCGAGATCTTGCTGCTTGAGCATGTATTCACAGACGGTCCTCCGTGTTTCCCGCACTCCCAAGCTCGGAGCGATCCAGCAAATGTGCATGTCTGCCCATTCGGGGAAGCGAACTTGTGCCCAGTTCCACCAGAAGTGCAGCCTCTTCAGGCATTCCTGATAGGACGCAGCGTATCCCAGGCGAAGGAACTCGGCGCCGTCCATAGTTGGGAGGATGTTGATGGAGAGATCTCCGTCCGGAAACTGGACTGTGTGGGCTGAACCGGGGCTGTCGCGCCACCAGCACGCATCCGGGAGCGATCCGGTGGGAACTGGCACAGTGTCTCTGGCACGATTGCGGGTGACACGGAAGATCAACGACACGCCATTCACCTTGGCCACGGGCGCATCGGGAGCAGCAGGCTCCCCGAAGCGGGTCTTCGCATCCTGTCCCTGAAGCAATTCGCACCCACATGCCGTGCAGAGATTCCCGTCGCCAGTCGCATCCACAAAAAAACGAGGTCGGACTGTGGCGCCCGAGTCGAGCGTCACCCCAGAGACTCGTCTCCCTGCAATCTCGGCCTTTGCCACACTCGTCTCCGTCAGGATTGTGACGCGTTCGGTCTCCCCGAGCATCGTGCGCATCATCATGGCCATTGCTTGCGGCTCGAAGACCACGCCAGCGATCCGTTCGCGGAAACTTTTCTTGTCCTGTCGAAGATCAAGCGTTCCCAACGCATGACGCACGCATGTGTCGATGTAGCCCAAGCCGGGAACGAGAACGTTCTCCCCTCCGGGAAACCACCCGTCCTCAGGCCAGCAACAATGTCGTCGCAGACGGTAGATGCCCGTCGCATGCGGGATCTTCTTCAACCTCTTATAGAGTTCGAAAGGGATTCCCGTGTTCCCGCAGCCCGCTTCCCAGCCGGTCACCCCCGCTTGCGTGCTTGTGCCGCCGAGAGCGGATTGCCGTTCGACCAGCAACACGGACAGTCCACGCCTCGCCGATGCCAATGCGGCGGCGAAGCCACCACTGCCACCACCTGCCACTACAAGGTCAAAATCCTGCATATCCCATCTCACTTGAAGTAATACACCATCCACACAAGGGTAGCATCGATGCCGAGGGAAAACGAGCCTGCACGGCACGATTGCGATTCCTCAAAGAAAAGATAGCTTTGGCTGTTGCCGTTCGTAAGACGGGGATCCAATTTCAGCAGGAGCGCCACCATGGGCATTGAGACCATTGACCGAAACTTCCTTCTTGGCACTATTGACGGGCATGACTACGCCTTCCACGATGCAACGGCCAATCCCATCGTGCTGACAGGACTGCCATTTTTTGTAGTGGAGGGGGAGCTCTGCCGTCTCCCGCAGGCAGCAATCCCGAAGATGAATCAAGGGGTGCAGGGCCTGGCTTGGCATACCACTGGCGCGATGGTGCGTTTCCGCACAAACTCTCCTGTTATCGCGGTGCGCGCGGAACTACGCGCGGTGAGCGACATGAACCACATGCCCCGCAGCGGGAGTTCAGGGTTTGACATATACTTGGGACAGGGCACTGGAAAAGTCTTCCGCAAGACGGCCATTCCAGGGCCGGGGCAGAAGGAATACGCCTCGAATCTGTTCCAGGTGGATACTGCGGAGATGCGCGAGTTCACGATCAACTTCCCTCTGTACAATGGTGTGCGGAAACTGGAGATCGGGATTGATCCGGAGTGTCTGATTGAGCCACCCACACCCTTCGCGATCGAGAAGCCGATTCTTTTCTACGGTTCGTCCATTACGCAAGGGGGATGCGCATCGCGCCCTGGAAATGCCTACACCCATATCATTGCCCGTCGCTTGGACGCCAACCTGATCAACTACGGGTTCAGCGGCAGCGCCAGGGGAACGGTCGAGATGGCGGAACTGCTGGGCACCATTGCGATGAGCGTCCTCGTCTATGACTACGACCATAACGCCCCTTCGCTGGACCATCTTCAGAAAACGCATGCCCCCTTCTTCAGGACATTCCGCACTGCCCAGCCCGACACCCCCGTTGTGTTCGTCTCACGCTGCGACTTTGACGGGGATATGGTCGCCAGTCGCGAACGACGCGCAGTGATTCGAAAAACCTACGACAATGCCCGTGCCGCAGGTGACACGCGGGTTCTGTTCGTGGATGGAGAGATCCTCTTTGGCGAATCCGAACGCGATGCCTGCACCGTGGACGGTTGCCATCCGAACGACCTGGGCTTCATGCGCATGGCCGATGGAATCACGCCCGCAGTGGTCGAAGCTGTCAAGATGCAAAGGCGCTGAGAAGAGGAGCATCCCAGAGAAGCGGATGCCTTGGCTACCCACGCGCCGCGATCTCTGTGCTCCCTTTCCGGACCAGCAGAGCTTGTAGTCGCCCCCCAACATCGGCAAACGTGACGTCGATGGCGTAGACCTTCTTGTACAGGTCCAGCGCATCCTGGACACCGCCAAGTTTTTCGCATGTTTCCGCCAGCGCGTACATAGCTTCAAGTTGTTCGCCCTGCAAAAACATATCTCCCAATCGAAGTGCTCCCTCCAACTGTTCCCGCGCAAGGTCGTAGGTCCCTTGTTCCATCAAGCATTTGCCTGCGGCAAGAAGGGCTGAGGGACATAACTCTCTGGCACATTGAGCTGCCTCGAAGTGGGGCAACGCTTCGAGATGCCTTCCTTGGGACACGAGGAGTTCGCCGAGTTCGAACTGGTACCGGAACTCGGTGGGATAGCGTTCGATCAGTTCCTTGTAGCGCTCCTGGAGGCGCTTGCGCTTGTCGATGTCGAGGGATTCGATCTTGCGCTCGGTGACGTCCGCACGCTCCGGATTGGCACCAAGATAGACTCTCCATTTTTCGACGGCCGCCTCGAAGCATGCCATTTCCGCGGAGGTGATGCAGTCGTCAAGCGCGGGATCCCAGACTTCACTTAGCTCGAATGCATGTTCGTAGTCGATCAGCGCGGCATTCGGTTCGCCGAGACGCATGCGCAAATCACCGACGGTTCTCAGAGTCGCCACCGAGGGTTGCTCTTCGACCGTCTTCAGCACGCTCGACAGGAGTGCCTGGAGCGTTTCGCCATCACCTTGTAGCAACCGCAGTTTTTGCTCAAGCGCTGGGGTCTCGCTGTCATCCGGCTCGATGGCATCGAGCACGTGAAGAACCTTCTTTTCCTCGACTGTCTCGCCATCGACTTCTTCCATCGCCTGTTCAAGTTCCAAATCCAGTTCCGGACTTCCGGGCAGTAGCGTGATCAACTGTTGGACCGCCGCCAGACATCCGTGCGTTTGCCCTAAATCCCAGTAGCGGTCCGCAAGCATCCGCCAGGATCTCGCATCCTTTGGATTGTGCTTGACACAAAGCTCCAGCAGATCGGTCGCCAACAACCCAAAGCCCACTCTGTCGCAGGCACAGCTGGCGAAACAGAGCACGGAAGGAACACGGGGTGCATGCGCGAACAACAGCCGGACATAGCCCATCAGCCTGGTGCAGGAATTGCCCTGAAGAAGCGCTTCCCCCCTAGTGCGATTCATCAACCAGATGACGGGCAGGAGGAGTGGTGAAACTGGTCGAGCATGCTCCACCTGCAATTCAAATAGCGCCCTATACCCATTCTCGAACGCCGGCACGTGATCGAGAAGCACGCGTAGAAGAGCCTCGGCACACGCAAAGTCACCATCGGCCAGCTCCATGCATGCACTGTCGTAGAGCTTGCGCATGCTGGGGCTCAGAATCGAGAGATCCGTGTGTGGGAAAAACATCGTCATCCCGCAGCTTGGCCCATGCCAGAATATCTTGCCTTTTTGGCAACCCGCACAATAGTCGGTGCTTACCTTAGCGGCGTGTAGTGACGATGCAAAATACGCCATGTCTGCCAGCGCGAACTCCAAGTGGAGATAGCAACGTGTTCTTTGGATCCTTTTTTGGACTGTTTCGGACTGCCTCTCCGGCAACCGGGAACGGAGAGCGGACGCCGTGGTGGCTAGCGCTGCTCTCCTGGCTTGTGGTCGCAACCTTGTTCATCGCCGCCTACCGCGTCTGGCACCCTCCCTCTTCTCCTCGCCGTGCCAATCCCATAGTCTGCTCACCAGGGAAGGCAAAGAAGTTCGCGGTGGAACTCCGGGCCTTGGCACGTGTTGAGCGCATGCGGTCATGCGCTCGTCCCGGCTTGGCAGCACGCCAGGCTGCCTGGATCGCCGCCAACGCAGAGTATGTGCTCGTAAAGACCAAACCATTCGTGGCGAAGAAGATTCTCAAACCCAGTGAATGCAAACTGCTTGAGAGCACCTACCGGCGCGTGCGCTGGGCACGCACACAAAGTCGTCATGGAGCAGCAGAGATTCAGGAGCTTGCCGGCGCGCGCATTCGCGCCTACTGGTCTCCAGTGGATGGCACTCTCCAGCCCTATTCTCTGACCATCCCCAAGACCTACGATCCCGCCCTTCCCTGGCCCTTGATCGTCTCGCTGCACGGACATGGTTGGTTTCGCCCTTTCCAAGGCCATCCTGCGCCAGGGTATAGTGGGGCATTTTGCGTCTCGCCACATGGACGGGGAGCTACGGACTATCGCGATCTCGGTGAAAACGATGTTCTGAATGTCATCGCCGAGGTCCGCCGGGACTTTCACATCGATCCAGACCGCGTCTACGTCAAAGGCAGTTCAATGGGAGGAACTGGCGCCTGGAATCTCGGCGTGCACTATGCGGATCGATTCGCGGGGATCATGCCCATCTGCGGCAATGCCGACAGCCAGGCGTGGACCAGCCGCTGGCAATGGAACGCCGCGTTCGAAGGACGTTTCGAAGAGTTGCGTGACTGGATTCAGGAGGCGCACACCGCACGGGCTTTCGTCGGCAATCTCTCCAACCTTCCCTCCTACATCCTTCATGGCGCCGGCGACACCGTCGTCCCCCCGGAACACTCGCGACACATGGTTGCGGAACTGCGACGCCTGCAATGCCCGGTCCAGTACCGGGAGTTTCCCGGCAAGGGACACGGCGGCTTTCCCGGATCGGCCACTTCGGAAGGCCTGTCGTGGATCTGCGGCTATGCGCGCACCCCTTTCCCAAAGTCAGTGCGCTGGACCACCAACCTACTCAAGCATGGACGGGCATACTGGATCCGGATCGATGCAAAGTGGAGACCTGACGCACTCGCCACGGTCAACGCCAACGCCGTGGACCGAAACCATGTGATCCTGACCACGGAGAATGTCCAGACGGTCTCGATCCTGCGAAGTCCGCAGATTTTCACATTGGATCTCCCCCTCTTTGTCCAGATTGATGGGGAGCGAGTGATTTTCCCGCCTCGTGACCTAAACACCGCCCCAACATGGAGCACGCTGGAGCGAAGCGCCCTCGGATGGAACGATATCCGCCAGACTCCATCCCTCCCGACTGTGCGAAAGCGGCCTGGTCTGGAGGGTCCCATCAACGAAGCCTTCCTGGCTCCCTTCGTGCTCGTGGTCGGGACTTGCGGCTCGCTGGACAAGCGCGTGTTCTGGATGCGTGAGGCGCGCGCCTTCGCCAAGGAGTGGAAACGACGGAATGGAGCACCCTGCAGCTTTATCCGTGACACAGACTGCTCGGAAACGATCGCCCAGAACCACAACCTGATCCTACTCGGCGATGGCCGGGAGAATTCCGTTTCGGCCCGCCTGGAAGGACAGAAATCATTCGCGGACGCAGTCGCACCGCTCGCAGCGCGCATCCAATGGGCCGGACCCGATGCCGGATTCCTTGTGGTGCACCCAAACCCCGAGCATCCCGACCGCCTGGTGGTACTGCATGCCGCAAATGGCATCCCTGCTATCTATCAGGCGTGGGGACGCTTCGGAAACTGGTTCAACTGGGGGGTCTACGACAGCAAGAAATATTTTGACTTCGCCGTCTACGACAATCGGTCCTCCAGTCCGGAGAGCATGCTGGTTCTTGGTTATTTCGACACCGAATGGTCCATGAACCGAGGAGTTGAGATCGAAGGAGTGGACAGCATCCGCGAAGCCATGGCGCCCTTGCACTTCCCTGCCGAAACAGCGATGCCCGCGACCGACACCGCGTTCGACCTCTACCAACTTCTGCCCGCTTCGATCGACCAAATGCGTGGCGCTGTCGCCTTTGGACGAACCTTCCAAGGCGAACCGCTTGCGCGAAGCATTGGCTTGCGCGCCCCGGCCTTCATCGAGTACAATCTTGATGGAACTGTGGACAGTCTCATCACAGGGTGTGCTGTGCTGGGCAGTCCCGAGAGTGGTTTGACAAAGGCGATGGAGCGAAGCGAACGCGTACGGTTTGTGATCAAGGCGGATGGCATAGTCGTGGGGTCGAGTACGGTCTCCTGGCACACTCCCATGGCCCAGATCGAAGTGGATCTCCGCGGAGTCCGCAAACTTCGGCTCGAGACCGTTCCGGCCGGCGGACCCTCCTGGCTTCACATGGGCGCAGCCTGGCTCGCTCCCCGCCTCTACCGCGAACAACCGCACCAAGAGTCCGCGCGAGAATAACTTCACATTTTGATTTTCGTCTAAGGAGATCGTCATGGTAGAGTCCAATCGCCTGGAAACCTTGTGGCCTCGCCGTGTGCTCCCGCTGCATGTGGGGGGGGCAAGCACTCGCCGGGGGACGAGACCGGCGTTGTGCGCCTGCTGTGGACTACTGGCGTTTCTGGCCGTCCTGACGATGGAGCCAAGGTTGTGTGCGGCGGCAGAGACCCAGACTGCAGATCGTCGAGTGCTTAAAGCCTTTCGTGTGGCCGAGCCGCTAGTGATTGACGGGCGGCTCGACGAGCCATGCTGGGCGCGCGCAGAGACAGCGGATGGTTTCCTTCAGTTGCGTGGTCGCAAGCAGGCGCGCGAGCAAACACGCGGGCGTGTCCTGTTCGATGGGCGGAACCTCTACATCGGGCTCGAATGCGATGAGCCACGGATGGACTTGGTCCGTGCCGCGGCAGAACGCAACTCCGAAAGATTCGAGTACTACGAGGGGGAGACCATTGAGCTTTTCCTCGACGTGAACCGGGACCGGCAGACGTTCCTCCAAATTATGCTGAACACGAATGGCACGGTCCAGACCTACGCCACAGAAGCCATGCAGATCAGCGGTCTCGTCCTCGAGCATGGCGTGTGCTTCCACAAAACGAGTTTTTCGATCGAGTGTCGGATCCCCATTGCCCTACTCCATCCCGGGCCGGATCCAAAGCGCAGGTGGGGCATCAACATGTGCCGCTCGCGCATGATCGAAGGTCAACCAGGTAGAAAAGTCCCGATCCAGCAAGTCCATAGCGCCTGGCAGAATCCAGGATCCGGCTTCCGTGACCCGAGTCAATTCGGGGAACTGAGCATCGACATGGACTTTCGGCCCTTCTGCTATGACATCGATGTTGCACGGCATGACGAGTCTGCCCGGATCGACATTACAAACAGCACTGGCGCCGCACGG
>JAGLDW010000800.1 GCA_023145395.1 Lentisphaeria bacterium
TGTGCTCGGAGTGCTCGGCTTGGCGCAGTGTCGTGCAGACCACCGATTCCCCTCCGTCGATGCGCAGGAAGGGCTTTTCCGTGCCTGTTCCGCATGCGTGGGGGAGGGCAATGGGGGCGCGGTTGTAGGACATGCCCGCCTTGACCAGCTGGGCCACAGGCAGATCGGCGCGATGGGGAAGAAAGGCGAAACGCATTGTGTGCACACCACTGTCCGAAATGGGATCCGGGGCATAGCCAGTTCTCAACAGGCTGAGCCGCAAGCGACTTCCCAGTGCCTCGTAGCCGTATTTGCAGTCGTTCAGCACTGCGAATCCAAATTCGTCGCCCGTCAGATCCACCCAGGTCTGCATGGGTTGCTCCGTGCCATCGGCGGGACGCTGCGCGATGGTGAACGGGCCTTCCGAGCGCGTCCGGGCGGCGCTCATGCGAGAGCCGAAGGCAAGTTTGAGATGCGGCACACCGGTGTCGGGTCCACCCGGCTCGCGCCAGTCAATGGTCACTTCGAAGTCAATGCGCGGCGACGATTTGTAGAAGATCACATCCTCGCTGATGTGCGAGGCGCGGAAGTGATGCTGGACTTTGAACCGTGCAAAGACGGGTCCGTTGTCCGCAAGCTCCACCGTGGCGCCGCGCACCAGACTCTCCTCACGGAGCGTGTCGGAAATGTGCCAGGCCGACCAGCCAGTCGGGGCACAATCGACGATCTGGAACAGATTCATCCCCTTGCTCGACAGGGTGGGCACGTCCGAGCTGGCCCGGTCTCCCGCATAGTGGATCAGTTCCTGCCCCAGCGCCTTGTCGTACTGCGAGGTGATCACGCCCGAGCACTTCTCCAGAAACGAGATTCCGCAATCGGTTTCGATGCGAAAATACGCGTCCGCATCCACCACGTCCACGCTGCCTGCTTCGGTCTTCGCGGCTGGCTCGGAACTGACGGCAAGCGTCTTGCAGGCGAAGGCGGGTAGGCGGTCCAGCAGAAAGATTTTGGCGTCATCGAGTTGCTGGACTGGCTGGCGTTGTCCGTCGGCATCGACGATTGACTGGATCGTGTCGTCCAGCGGCAGCCGCACTGGCTCGGTCCGCGAGAAGCCCAGCGGATTGAACAGAGTCAGCCGATCCGTATTCGTCTCCGACGGCTTCATCGTCTCAACTGCTTCGTCGGTGACCTTCTGGGCTAGTGCCAGACACCGTTCGCCGCGAGTCGGCACATCCTCTTCGTACACCTGGGGAGCCGAGCAGCCGCAGAGGACATCGTGGAACTGGTTGAAGAACGTGTCCCGCCAGGCTTGGGCCAGTGCCTTGCGTCGATCGAGGCCACCCAGGGCGGCCAGTGTCTCCGCCGTCAGCAATGCCCCCTCGCAGGCACGGTTGTAGCGTTTGACGTCGGCATGGGTCGTGAAACAGCCCGCAAACTGACTGTGCGTCTCTCCCTCGGTCACAGGGACCTCGCCGCCCTCCGCCGCCAGTTCCTCGAGAACGCGCGATGGGGTGGAGAATACAATCGTGGGGATCAACGGCTTGTCTCGGTATTGGGAGAGAATCTCCAACTGAAGCCTGCTCATGCCGCCGCCGTGATCGACGATGCCCCAGACGAGTGGCGCCACGGACAGGCCGCAGTCATGGGAGATCATCACGCGCCGCATCACCTCCGCCGGTTCGAGAGTGCCCCCATAGCGGGAGAACAGGGTTGGGATGACCGTGCCGTCGATGCCCTTCCATTGTCTGAAGGGCGTGTTCTTTTGCAGATCGGGATGCTGGTTCGCGGTCCGGTATCCCTCTGCTTCCGCCAGCCGCGCTATCTGCGGCATGTTGCCCGGGTGTCCGAAAATGTCCACGGCCCAGAGAACCTTCGAGACATGTCCAAGATGCTCGCGGCTCCAGTCGGCGGCATAGAGAACCTGCCGCGCCAGGGATTCGCCGTTGACCATGTTCAGATCGGTGTCATCCCAGAGAGCGGCGACATTCTCCCAGCGCCCCGAATCCATCAGTTGCTTCATGCGCTCGAACACCTCGGGATCACGCTCCTGCACAATCTCGAAGCTGGCGACCTGGCTGTTGGCGAAGGTGAGATCCGGGACATCTTCGAGCAAATCGGCGGTCGCCTTGAAGTCGCGGCGCGTGCAGAGCAGTGTGTCCTCCCATGTCCACAGCCAGGCCAGATCGATATGCGTGTGGCCGATCAAGTGCACGGTCTTTTGCTTGGCCTTGGGAGAAAGCGGCGCGAGGATGCTCTCCATCCTCGCCAGTGACGCAACCAGCCGTGGCCATTGATTGGCCTCCAGCGCCTTCTGATCCACTGCCGCTGCCGCCTGGCTGAGCAGTTCTTTCTCCTCCCGGGTTTCCGCCACGGCGTCCGCCATTTGGAGCTGCGCCGCCGCTGCTCCGATCTCGACTCCCCGGTCGAGGCAGGCACGCGGCTGCAGGACGCATTTGGCGGGCAGCACCACTTCCGCGGGAATGGCCGTTGGAGTCTGGCTCAGCACCAGATGCATCTGTTCTCCGGGGGTGATACGGTGTCGGAGCGGGGCGGCAATCGGCCCAGTGGCATGCCAGTTGCGCTCTTCGCAAAATGCCTCCTCCCCGTCAATCCACAGCGTGAATGGCACGAATCCACGAATATGGATAAG
>JAGLDW010000801.1 GCA_023145395.1 Lentisphaeria bacterium
GAATGGGGATTTCCGCGTTGGTCAGTTCTTCGGCTTTCCGAGTCAGCAGTGCAAGAAGTTTTTTCATGTCATCGTCCTTTCGTGGTGTCTGGATCATGCTGCCCTCCCGGGCTTGTCGGCATTCCTCGATCGGGTCGTGAACCACTCACGCTGAGCGCAAGCCACTGGTTCGGGGCACGCGCGCCGACACACCATCATCTCCCGACGATCTCGGGATAGTGTCTGGAACACCACTGGCGCATGGCTTCCACGTCCTCCTGCGTGCAAGCCGGATAGGGCCCGCGGCTTCGCAGACTGGTCTTTAGGAACCGCCCGGCGAGCCCACCCATACGGTCATAGGCCGTGTCCGTGAGCCCTTTCGGCCCGAATGTCTCGTGGAGGAAGGTATGGAGCTTCGCGATGCGCTCACACTCGACCTCAAGCGTTGTCCAGTCCTGTTCCCGCATGGTCTCCCAGAGCCTGAGAATGGATGAAGGCGCCCGGTAGACCATCGCGCTGCAACTGCCCTTTGCTCCGGCAGGCCCGAGTTTGCTCCAGAGGCTTTCGCCGACGAAGACATTCACGAACTCCGAGAGCGTCTCACAGCCCTCGGTTGTGCAGCCCACCGTTCCGGCGTTGGCTTTCACCATCAAGTAGTTCGGGACCGCGTCCTTGATCGCTCGGTGCTGGTCAATGGTCAAGACCCGTTTGGCCCGTGTTGTTTCGTAGACCGACAGCGGCGAGGTAGGCCAGACGGATGCGACGTCTCTGAAGAAAGCGAGGATCTCTCCTTCCGGAAGCTCCATCCAGTAGGGCAGGGCAACCTGGATCGCGTCGGCACCGACCTCGGCCGCGTAGGCGGCACGCCGTAGAACGCCCAGCGTGTAGGTCGACGAGCAACCCACCATTGCCGGCGTGCCGTGGCGATGACACTCATCCACCGTGGCGCGGGCCACAGCCCGGAACTCGTCCAACTCCATGGCATAGAACTCGCCGGTCGTGCCGCCGCTGTAAACGCCGGGCACACCCGCCTCGCAGCACTGGGCCACGTCCGCGCGGTAGGTCTGCTCGTCAAACTCGTCGCGATCGGTCCACGCCACCGGCAGACCGGCCCACGGCCCGACGAACGTGTCTCGGGTAAGGGATGGCACTGCCTTTTTGCTTTCTGTTTCAGTCATCGATCAAGTCTCCCATCTTCAGTCGCCAGCGCTTGTTCCTTTGGTACGTTGTCTGACATACTCGTTTTCCTTTGTGAGCCAGTGAACGCGAGATTCCGTCGAGCATCACCTTGGATCAAACATCCCCGATAGTCGCGTCCTTACGCAACGGGCTCCACTACTTGCGCAGCATGTTCCCATTCCATCCTGGTATTCCGTACTGTTCAGAAGACCCTGTATACGGCTATATTATCAAACCAGCAGATGGTTTCTCCATCTACTTTGCAGTGAGGCATATAGTTGCCGCATTGAATAATCATATAATGAATATCCGGGGGAACCGTTACTATTGCAGCGGCCCTTTTCCAGCCGTCCTCTACTTCTTTTGTATACATGGATTTCACAATGTATTCTTCGGCCCATCTTTTGTCAGCGGTCTTCCAGGATACGGCAAATGTCGTTTTGGCCTTTCCCCCGCTTTTTGCTACTGCAGTCGCATAGTAGATTTGGCCTGGTTTAACTGGTATCGATTTGCCGATGGAACCAAATTTTATGCCTGTCAGTTTGGCGGAACTTTTGCTTTTGTAGCCGACCGTTAGATCACGCGCGAATGTTCCCTGTGGTGTGTAGGAGCCGGATTGCCAGGCAAAAACATCTTTCAATGGCTGAAGCTTCTTGCCGCCTGCTGGCATTGTTTCAGCCAACTCATTTTTGTCAGCGGTCTTCGATTCAAAATCAAGGAAAAATAGTTTCTCCAGTTTGTTCTCCCTACGCATATTTGCGACTGCCTTATCCGGGTCTTTTGCGAATTCAACAGAGGCAGTAATTCCCGGCATGGCTTCTTCCCACAGACGCCCTTTGCCGGGCATCTTGAGGACGACTTTTTCCCAGGAATCCGCCATTTTTGCAGGGAACCAGCGACATTGTTCTCCGTACAGCCAGACATATCCCTGGGAATATTGCAGTGCTAGCATCAAGTTCTTCCTAAAAAGATCCAGACGGTTCATTTCAGACGATTTGATCATAAACCCTTTCTCGTTCAGGTAGGCGTCAAGATACAATCCCGGAGACAGGCCTGACTGATTGAGAAACTTATCCTGGTTTGATTTGCTCAGCAGTTGAGGAGAATTGCGGAAGAATGCATCCGACATCACCAAGAAGCTCTGCATCCCATTGGCCGCGTAGCCGGAACTTTCGCAACCGTCCAGGAACCGGGCACCTGTGGGCATGACATCATATATGCCATTATAGAACGCAACGGATAGACCATACGTACTGCTTTGCAGATATTTCATCGGATCCGGAGCGGATAATGCCATAAAGCTGGTCGATAGACCGAATGCCCCGATCATTGTGATATCTGGATATTCCGCCGTCATTGCGTTCATGAATTCACGCCCACGCTGACGTGCTTTAACCCAGGCTTCGTCAAAGCTGTTCTTTCCATCTGGATTGTACTCAAAAAGAGGGCGATATCCTTTTGTATAATGCTCGATATCAAGGAATATTCCTTTGAGTCCGGCTTCTTTGGCGTACCAGCTCATGATCGCTATGTTGTTATAGACATTATTCCAGGCATTGTCGTCGAACATATCATAGGTGCTGCCAGTCGCCGCGACATAGATAAAATTATCTGTCAGTTTTTTCAATTTGATAGTTTGCAGGGATTTCAAGCTTGGTTCAAACCATTTTCTCTCCCACTTCCAGTTGCTAAAGAGACTGTGCCGGAAAGCAGTTTCAGGTTTGCCATTGCGGACTCCCGGAACATCCACAAATAGGACCATCCCGTCGGTCGGCAGCATCCTTTCCACGGTCTGGAAATTCTCAACTAGGTAATCGACTGTGGGGCCGGCCGTGCTTACTGACAGTATTTTAGGACGCGGCGGTTTCCCAGTTATGCGCAGTTCATCCGCATATAGCGAAAAAATACTCAGCAACACGGCAATTGTGATACTCTTTTTCATCTGTCTTCCTTTGCGTTCCAGAGCAATGCCTATCCCGCCAGGAATGGCAAGACAACGCACCCGTTTCAGACTATATGCCAATACTGCTCCAATACTCCATGGGATCGCCGCGATTGTGCTTCGTGCACGAGCCGCCGCGAAAAGGGTTTCGCGGCAGCTCGTGCACCATCACGCGTTGTCATCTCCGTGGTCATGCCGATGGTGCAAGTCGGGCCAGTGCACATGAGCGTGCTCTTGCGGCGTGTGCTCGTGCCAATGCGCATGATTTGCCGCGACCTTCTCTTCGCCATGCTCATGCTCGTGATGGGGGTCATCGTGATCATGAGAATGTTGATGCGACATGGCATTGTGGCCATGTGCATGTGTATGCTTTTCGCTGAAGAGAACCATGAGAGAGACCACAATGAGCCCCGAGGCCAGTGCCTGGGCGCCGGTGAAGGTCTCCCCAAGAACGGTCACGGACAACAGTAGGCCAAAGAAGGGGGCGACTGAAAAGAGCATCTGGCTGCGAGTGGCGCCCATCCCCTGAGCCGCAGTGACATACAGCGTAATGCTCAGCCCATAGGACAACGCCCCGACTAGCAGGGCCACAAGAACCACGCCGACTCGGCCTGTGCCGCCTGCGAGAGCAACGCCGATCAGCAGATTGAAGGAGCCTGCGACCATGCCCTTCCACAGGGTGGTCTGAGCGGGAGAAATGCCGTCGATGAGCGCCGTGAAGTGATTGTCAAAACCCCAGCAAAGGCATCCGGAGGCGATCAGAACAGCGGGAAGGATTCCTCCCCATCCATCGCACCCCGCCAATAGCACAGCGGCAACGAGTGTGCCGCAAGCCGCAATCCATCCACGCCACGACAGATGCTCCCGGAAAACAAAGTACCCGAGAAGCACTGTGGCGACAAACTCAAGGTTAAGCCAGAGAGAGACAGCGCCAGAAGTGGCGGCCCGCAAGCCAAGCAGGAGCAGCAATGGCCCTAGTACCCCGCCGAACACGATGGCTCCCATGAGGAGCAGAAACGTGCGCCGCCCCGCGCGCCAAGGCCATAGAAAGGTCCGTTCTCCGATGACCATGGGCAGCACGCCCAGTGCGGCGCCAAGATACAGCAAACCCGCCAGCACCTGGGGGTGAATTCCCCCCAGCAACGCCTTACTGGCAGGCGTGGCCGCGCCGAAAAGAAAAGCCGAAGCCAAACCGGCCATCACAAATGTCGCCGTACTGTGCTTTGTCTGCGTCGATTTCAACTGTGTGCCTCACACTTTGACTTGCCTACCAATTCAGGACAACGGATTCGAAGGGAGACTGACAGGGATAGCCCCAGCAGAAGTCCATGCAGACCCCATTCTGGTCGTGCCAAACAACCCAGCTATAAATGGTGTGGAATCCACCGGGGACATGCTCGCACACGGACCATTTGCCCTGCATGTCGGCCATGGCCTTCTTGCCCAGACCGGGGTCACGATCTTTGGGATCGGCCTCAGACAAAATCTCCGTTAGCCGGTCATATCGGGCGTGGGAGTTCTCGAGATGTTCAGGGCTGAAGTCTTTTGGTGGTGGGAACCTGCCGTCGATGGAATGGTTCGTGGCGATCAGAAAGCCCTGGTCGCCGGGATGGTGGACGTGGTGCGCACCGCCGGCCAGTGCGAGCACCGCACCTTCTCCGGAGGCATCCAGGAGCACGAGGTTCACGCCTTTGCCGAGGTGTCCAAGCTCCCGAGTCCTGTCGCAGCATTCCGCCATCGACTTCTGCGTCCAGAGGAAAAAACTCGCGATGTTCGGCATGCCTGTCGAGGGGGTCTGCATCTCGGAAGACATGCTGGCTCCACCCACAGCCAACCCCGCCTGATTGACCCCTACGGAGTGCGGCAGGCCCAGGTAGCCGGCACCAGCGTGGGAATGACAATCGTCACAGTGGGAGATGATCTGCACTTGCCAGGAACGTTCGTTCTCGTACAGGTCACAGTTCCGCGCCAGCCAGGGACTGGCACCACCACCCCGGGTCACGAGGACGTTGGAGCAATGCAGGGGGATGACACTCTTGATCTCGTTGTGGAAGACCATGATTCGGCACTTGTCGTACTCAAGCTTCGCACCATCGGACCAGCCCTTGGTCTCCTCAAGAAGCTGCGGGAAATGCTGGGCCGTCAGCGCCTCCATCTTCTCCAATTCCGCGCGGTACTCCGCAGTAAGAAGTTCTGCCGGCTCCTTCTTGACGAACCAGTAGTAGAACTTCTCCAGATAGGCGCCGAAGCGCTTGCCGTACTGCACGCCCCTCTCGTAGGAATTTCCCTTGAGAGTGATGCTCGGCAGGCAATCGGCAGTCGCCGGACCGATCAACTTGGCTTGCTGGGTCTTATCCACAGTGGTTTCCCTACTCCAAAATGAACGCGAACACCTTGATGCAGTCCTGGAATCCAAGGTTGACATCGATCTCGGCGCCATTGCCTTTCCGGCGGATCTCGTCGATCGGCTGATTGGAGACCAGTTCCCGGACCTCGCGGCAAATTTTGCCCTCCGGCAGGACAGCCTCAATCGGGAACGTCATTGGCTCCTTGAAATAGGAGGCGATCGTCGCCAGGTAGAGATTGTCACCGATGCAAGGCATGAATTCCACCGTCGGCATCAAGCGTCGATCCAGGGGCCGGAGTTCCTGCATTGGGACACGGGGGGGGAAGCTCTTGGCGCGCAGGGGCAGCTTGTCCAGCGCCATCTCGCGGATGAGGTGGGCCAGAACCCGGCCGGCATGGTTGATCACACCCTTCCCGAACTCCGGTCGCACAAAGACTCGTTCGGTACTTCCCGCACAATAAATCGCTGTCCCCTTGCCAAAGGAATGGATCGTCAATGCCGGCTTGTCCGACGCCATGCCGCCATCCGGGTTGAAGCGGGCCAGTGCCTGCGTCTCGTCCGAGATCTCCACCGCGACGGCATGG
Organism: Lentisphaeria bacterium; assembly: GCA_023145395.1. Taxonomy (GTDB): domain Bacteria; phylum Verrucomicrobiota; class Lentisphaeria; order Oligosphaerales; family Lenti-02; genus JAGLDW01. The sequence goes on from JAGLDW010000801.1 coordinate 6,032, forward strand.
CTGAGGCCCAGGACCGGGATATTGGTGCCGTCCATGTATTGCGCGGTGATTTCGTCAGGCCAGGGAATGTCTGCAAACGCAGGATGCTCCCCGGTTTCGGAGAATTGGAATGCTGCCTCGCAAGGCAGCTGAGATGCAATCCCGAATACCTCTTCCATGAATGAATCGGCCACAACCCGGCCGATTTTGTCTCGCGTGGCGGTTTCTCCGCAGGCGACCAGGATGCCGCCAGTGGCCACATACTCCCGCAAAGCTTCTTTGGTCTTGCCGGACAGACAGGAGACGCCCGGCAGAACAAGCACAGGCCAGCGACGCAGGTCACGTATTTCCAGATGCTGGGACGAGATGTAGGTGTAGGGCAGGGCATGGTGTCTCATCGTGTCGGCCAGCGGAATCATTCTTGACAATTTCCAGGAACCTCCTCCCGCCGCGGCATCCATGTGGAAACACTGTGTCTCGAGGCTATCGACCACGGCAATGAAGTCCACCGGCTGCGTCCGGGCAAAGTATGAATCCAGTTGGAAGGCGGCTTCGTACGTCTTCTGCATCGGAGAAATCTTCTGCAGCGCGTAGGTGTAGGCTGTGACATTGTTGATGCCCAGAGCCAGCGGTATCACGCCGGCCCACCAGCCATCCTGTTCGTCGAATGGGCGGGTGAAGGTGGGGTGTGAGAACCCCTGGGCGCAGACCTCCGACAACTTGTCCTCCCCGGCCATGCCCCGAAGATATCGGCAATACTCGCTGAGATAGATCTCACGCGGCATGGATCGGGTATAGGCGGACACATCGTGGAAGGTGTAGTACGGGTCGGTCATCACTCCATCGACGACCTCCAGCATTCCCGGGAGATTCACAGCGCTGATCCAGGGATTCAGGCCAATGCAACAGGGGGGATTGCTGAGAAATATGGCTCGAACCGAATGGTCGATATTCAATGCCGCCCTCATTTTTCGGTGCACTTCGTTCCAGCGTCGGAATCGCCAATGGACAAATTGCGCTTTCTCCGGCTGGTCTTTGAAAGGCGGTCTGGGGATGCCACCGCCGAACTCGCCGGCCCATGCTTCGCGGCAGATCGGGCAATAGCAGCCCAGGCGTTTCTCGTCAAAGCCAAGATAGGCCTCATCATTGATCCATGCCTCGGTCAGATTGGGGATTCGACCAAGACTCGCGAGGAAATCAAAATAGCGTTTCTGGAATTCTGGGTTGAAGGGACATCCCCAATGGACTGACAGCTGGTCCTGATCCTCGGCTCCCAAGTCCGTGGCGAGCACCAGCTTCTGCTCGGGATGGTCCTTCAGCCATGCCTCCTGGTACTTCATGAATCCGGTGAAAGCCATCACCTCCAGCCCCACCCGTTCGGCTTCTTCCGCCAGTTCCACAATGAACTGTTCCTTGCCTATTGTTGCGGAAAATGCCGCTGCGTGATAGCCTTTCTCCGCCACTTCCGGAAGTAGCTCCTTCAGTGTCTCCGGCCGGTTGCGGTATTCCTGCAAAAAGGCGATTCTCTTGATCGATCTCCTGGGCATTGTACTTCCGTCTTTCTTTGTCTTTTCAGAGACACCGTGTTCTTCGTCGGCTAAGAGGAAACAGGAGGAGTGTGGATGCTACTTGGCGCAGAGGTAGTGAATGTCCTCCGTCAGGCCCGCCATCGTCACCCGGACCAGGTCTTGCATGCGGATGGCCAAGAGCTTCGCGCCCCCCACGGTGGTTGTGCGCAGGACCCCCTGCTCGGCAAACACGGCTTCCATCTTCGCGAAGTCCGCACGAGTTCCCGGCTGGGGCAGAAATTCAATGGACTGGCACGACTGCCGAGTGCCATCGGCCAGGACGAGAGTGGAGTCCTCGTAGCTGCGGTAGGAGCGATAGGGCACTTGCATCAAATCTTCGCAGTGATGCAATGCAGTGCATGAAGTCGTCGTCACCCCAAGGAGCAAGTTCCAGGCGTTGAGTTCTTCCAATTGGCCAAAGGAGCTGGTCGGGCCCCAGCTCTTCCCACCATCTCCCATCACGTTCCGAGCCTGTGG
>JAGLDW010000802.1 GCA_023145395.1 Lentisphaeria bacterium
GCCACATCAAACACGACGGGTTCGGTGATCGCATGGTACTTGCGCCAGGTGAAGGCCGGGAACACCGCCGTGCCTTTCGGGCCGAGCGCCTCGATCACGGCGTCGATGACGGTGTCCGCACCCCCTTCGACCCGCCCGAAAGCGCTGAGCGACGAGTGCACAAGCGCCACGTCTCCCGGCATGACCCCGAGATGCTCCAGCCCGGCAACCATGTCGGCTTGACGCACCACGGGCAAATCTGGAGTTCTTGTGCTACTCATCGGGTGTTTCCCTTTTCGTGCTGTTTCCCACTGGTCTGAAAATCATCCACAGTCATCCCACAGGATGATGGAGTGGCGGAGGAATGGAGGCATGGAGTACTGCTCCTGAGTTCGAACTGCGGTGTGCAGTGGTGCCTGAAGACCAACCGATTGGGAATGGGAGTTTGCACTTTCTGCACCATTACTCCATGAGATCGCTGTGTGTCATGTCTCAAGATGCTCCGAACTCGGGTGGTCTTCCCGGCCACGCGGGTTTCAGGGTCCAGCACTGCAGTGCGCTGAGCCGGCAGATCGTGTCCATGTCCAAATCCGGACGATGGCAGGACCACTTTCTGTACTTCCGAACTGCATCAACCACCGTCTCCGCAGTGGATGGATACGGCGCGACCGGAATCGGCACAATATCCTGATCTTGCCGTCCGGATGCCAGGCTCTCGCCCAGGGCGCGCAAGATGGAGGCGATGCCCACTTCTCCCGCCGACCCGATGGTGCCCTCGCCGCAACAGATGCCGGACGGCAGGCGTCCCGTCATGTCGACGGCTACCGAAACTCCGCGCGCCGCACGCAACAGGGCTTCCGGCCCGAGGCGGCGGGCGGTGGGTACGGCTGGCGGCATTTCGGTTGGACCATCGACATTGCGTCTCTGCAAGATCGTCGGCAGCGTCCCCGACTCCGCGCGACACACGTACGCACGGGCCAGGATATCCAGGATTTCAGCGGCCGTGAACCGATCCGAGTGGAACGGCTCCCTGCACTCGGCAGCCCGACTCGCGAGTACCTTGATTTCTTTCGTGCCCGCAGACACCGCCTGACGCCCGAATTCAGTGGCCAATTCGCTGATGGTCGCAATGGTCAAATCCGGATTGTCGCGCAGTCGGGCGCAATGTGCGCCCCAATTCCGCTGCACGGCCTGCATGGAGAACTCCGGATAAAACTCCGGAGTTTTCCAGTCTTCTGGCTGCGGATTCTGGCCCGCGTAATAGTTCTTGTCCCAGAACGATTGGGTCTTGATGTGGCATGGATGCGATTGAAAGATCATCGCCCAATCGAATCCCCGCCTTTCCCGCAGGTAGCTCTCAAACTTGGCCTCGGCCGCCCGCAGGGCTTCCTCCGTGTGGTAGGCTTCCTGAAAGACGGAACCATCCTCGTAGAAATTGAGGGTGTTGCAGAACCAGTTGATATTGTGTTTCGGCAGTTGCACCGGCGAATAGATGTAGGGGTATCCGCGCCTCCCGAGCATGGTCAGAAGCTGGGGGCTGTAGGATCCGCCATGGCGGGCAAACGAACGCAACGGCCTTCCCGCAATGGCCGACAGTTCGTCGATGCCGGCAATCTCCTCGGCGGCCATTCGCGCCGCACCATTGGCCCAGTCCGTGTGTTCCATACGTTCCGTCAGGGTCGGATGGATCGATCCCAGATTGACGTGACTGCCCAAGTCGTGGCGAGCGAGCGCCTCGATGACATCCGAGCGGCCCCGGTCACGCAGGGAACGCAGTTTCTCCCCGATCAGGAAAAACGTGCCGGAGATCTGTTCTTCGGTCATGACATCCGCCAGCATCTTCAGCAGATCGTCCAGTTCCCCGGACGGCGGCGTCACGTAATCCTCCACGTCAAACACGATGGTTGTTCGCATGGTCAATATTCCTTCAAGTCATTCCGTTTTTCCGGTTCGCACTGCCCCGTTTCTACATCCAATGCCGCTCAATGATCAACTCGGCGGCCGCGCTCGGTTTCGGGGTGTGTTTGTCCGTCATGGGGAACGAACTGCCCAGAGCGACTGGCATCTGTCCGCTCATGCCCATCAGATCGAGAACTCGGACAATTTCCTCGTAGCTTCGCTCCGCGCCATCGATGTAGGTGTGGCGCGGTTTGCGGTTGGTGTCGTAGTACCCGGCGGCGGTGATGGCCTCCACCTTGAGTTCCGGAGCCCCCAACGCCCGCAGGATGGCGTACTGATCGTCGATCTCGTTCTTGGCATCCGTGTCAATCAAAACTCTCTTCGTCACGGCCGTTTTTCTCCAGTGTTTTCCTGTCGCGCCTGTTGTCTAGTGGAGCCCGAGTTTGGCAATCCATGTGCGCACGGATGCTTTCCGGACGATCCTTGCAGAAGATCAATCATCCACAGAGACCAGCAATGTCTTTATCTCGTAGGAACGAAAACGTACAGTCATACCGCCGTCAACGATATGCAACGGCTCGCCGGTCGGTCCAGGCGCGGTCACACACCTCAACTATCAACAAATGTCGCGTGGTGACAGGTGAATGATGCCTTGGCGTTCCTGGCGTCTTGGCAGTTCACTTCCTGTGTGTCTACGCCCCACAATTCACCTGTTCCCGGTTTTTTTATCCAGTGCTCCAACACTCCATGGGATCGCTGTGGTTTTGCTTCTTCAGTCGGCTGCCGTGCCCCGCATGAAGTCGGCGCTGGCGGTCACGGTGCTCGCTCTGGCGCCACCGAGCCGCGCCGTCAATGTGTAGAGACCCGGCGGTAGATCGGCGGTCGCCACCGCGAGCACCCGATGGCCCGAGGTGGACGTTGGCAGATCGAAGGATTCGTCCACACCGTTTCCACCGAGAGTGACCGTCACCTTCTCCTGCTCGGTCAGACCATCGAGGGCAGCGAGACTGATGTAGGCGCGCATCTCTTTTCGGGTGGTCAGCGCCCAGCTTGGGGAGAGTCGCATGGCAATCTGGTAGGCGCTGCCGCGCGCCGCTTCCAAAGAGCCTTTCAGCACCGCGATCCCAAAGCGTTTGGGCACGCCGAAGGAGCCGCCCGTCACACTCCAGGAAGAAAGTTCGTAGGCTTCGACCGGACGGCGTTCGCGGCAGAGGTTGAAGCCTATGCTCGAACCCATTCGCAGATCGCCGATCGGGATGGCGAGTTCGGCAAGCCAGCGGTTTTTGTCATGCAGAATGCGTGCCTTGGCGCGTAGCCCTGGTTTCCAGTCGGTTCCGTCCGAAGCGTAGCCGCGGACCACACCCAGGCAATTGAGCACAATCTGGTGGAACTTCTTCTGCGTGTTTCTGGCATCGATGAAAACCTCGACGCAATCATCGGTCCAGACATTGCCCTCGGGCGTGGTCACCTTGGCCGTCATGTAGCGAGTGCGGTTCTCGTGGCAGACAAAGCCCAGATACAGTGTGTTGTCTCGGCGACCAAGATGGACGAGCGTCGGCATCTCGGACTTGCCGGTGCCGTCGGAGAGGACCATGGACACGGTGGT
>JAGLDW010000803.1 GCA_023145395.1 Lentisphaeria bacterium
TCCAAAGCCCATGGCGCGCATTATAGCGCTGGCTGAATGTCCCCTGAAACCATTTCATCGCATCCACAAGGTTGCCGCAAGGCGTTTCCAGCAACAAATGGTAATGATTGCTCATCAAGCACCATGCATGCACAACGGCTTGGTTGCGAACACACATCTCGCGCCCAAACAACGAACAAACAGATCGGCATCCGCCCGGCCCAGGAAAATATCACGACTCTGGTTTCCGCGACACATAACATGGTATCGCGCACCCGCATATTCAACTCGAAGGATTCTAGGCATGCGGACAAGGGTAAGCCTAGAAACAGGAGCCGTCAAGTCGTTTTCTAATATTCATCGGCTGACCCCTTTTCAAACCACGACCAGTCAAGGAGCCCGCGTCTTCGTCACCAGTCCGGACGGACGCATCTTCGTGCTCTTCGCCAAGGGCATTGCGCAACTCAACCCGAAGACCTACGAGATCACCATGCTCGCCGAAACACCAGTGACAATCTCCCCGGGAGGCGCCTGGCTGGACGGGCGCATCTACTTCGGCCACAAGTCGCATCTCTACAGCTGGCACGTGCCGCCGATGGAATAACCCAGCAGTTTTCGTGCGTTTTCGCCAGCGATCAGCTCACGCTGCTCAGCGCTGATATCTGCGTGATGGAGCTTGAGGCGTGCGGGGGTGATTTCCTTGAACGGGGCGCCACTTCCAAACAGCACTTTGTCCGCTCCGCAGCGTGCCACCAACTGGGCCAGCACCTGCCCGTAGACAGATGTGCACCGCGACATCTCGAGCTGGAGGTTCTTCACGCTCACTTCCCCTTCGGAGTTGCTGATGATCCCGAAGGATGCTGGAAACTCTGTGAGCACGAATTTTCCCTCGGGCACGGCGTTGCAGAGGCCGACCACGTCCTTGACGGGCACAGTCTCCTCGGTGTCGAGCCAGTGGTGCTGCCTCGGGTCCACGACTCGGTGGGGGATGAGAATGGGGAGTTCCAGTGCGGCTGCGGCGCGCACGAGAGCGAGCACTTCATCGTCTGCGAGCTGGTAGTGATGATACTGCGGCACCAGGCGCAGGGCGCGCATGCCGAGGGAGTCCACGCACTCCTGCAGATCTCGTTCCCAGGCAGGGTAGAGCGGATTGAGCGTTGCCACTCCCACAAAGAAATCCGCATGGGGCGCGAGTTGGTCGGCCAGCTCGCGGTTGGCGTCGTGGCAGTTCTTGTAGAACAGACCGTGGGTGTTGGCGGCGGCCGCTCCACGGATGCCATGCGCCTCGAGAGTCTTGCGCAGGTCGGAGGGCGCCTGGTTCGGTATGCTTCGGAAAGGCCAGTGTCCGATTGCCGTGTTGATGTCGAACATAGTCACACCCTCCGCGCGTTCATGATGCGTTCGAAATTGCCCTGGCAGACCGCCTGCATCTCGTTCTTGTCCAAATTGGCGTCCAGCAGTTTGCCGACACCCTCCTCGAGGACGCCGTCGGTGGCAAATAGCACGCGGTCGGCGCCAATGGCATCGACGGTGCGCCGAATGATGCCCGCATCAATGACGCTGCCGCTGATATCGACGTAGCTGCCGGGTCGCTTTTCAAGCTCCCGCAGATTCCATTCCCAATCGCCCCCGCCGCCGATGTGTCCCTGGATGAACATTGTGTCGGGGAACATCTTGCAGGCCTTCACAAAATGCGCGGCATTGCTCAAGTTTGGCTGGCGCTTCCGGGTGGTCTCATCGGTGACCTTGCCGGCGTGCATGAGCACGGGGATGCCCAGTTCGGCTGCGCGTTTGAGCACTGGACGCTGGCCCTCATCACAAATTAGGAGTTGGTGATAGAGCTTGATGCCGGCCATGCCGCGCTCCACGATGCACCGGTCGATTTCCTCCAGCGCGCTTTCGGTCCGCAGTGGATTGACGAAACAGAAGCCGATGAAGCGCTTGTCCATGGCCATGGCTTCGAGAACGTGGTCGTTCGCTCGGCGGACCTCCTCGGGTTCGGGTGAACCACTGGTGAGGGGCTGCGAGATGCAGATCCGATGAATGTTCAGTCGGGTGGCGCCCTCGAGAAGCGCCTGTGCGCGAACGGTGTTCAATGTGCCGTCGGCGTTGCCCGCAACGTGATTGTGCACATCCGTGCAGTCAATCCCCTTGGGTATGGCATATAGCATGTCAGTCCTCCT
>JAGLDW010000804.1 GCA_023145395.1 Lentisphaeria bacterium
ACGCTGTCCGCATTGTTTTCGTTGTTCGCGCATCGGCGCGGGCGCCGACGTAGGAAAGCGCAGGCGGGCCTGCGCACTCCAAAGATGCTTCGCATCGGTGTCCTTAACTGAACCGCAGGCTCTTTGGAGTGCTCAAGCCTGCTTGAGCTTTTGCTTGGCCGAGGCCTGCCTCGGCCCTCAAAACGAAATTCAAAATGTGAGTGACAAGTACGGGAATCGGGGACGCCCCCTCCGGTAGTGGACCACTCAGTGCCACAACAATCGAGAGAGAAAATACAAACTCTGAACGCCGAACGCCGAAGTGAGGAATGTCGCCGCATCCGTCATCACGCTCTGGTGGTTCCCTGCTTCTATTTCTTCCATTCGGCGTTCGGCGTTCGATGTTCAGTTTCTTTCATCATTCCGGAGTTCGTTTCTCTTGTGCAGTCCGCAATGCGCACGGCCAAGTTGCGCGGCGTTGGCCTCAAGCACGTGAGCTCTGAAGCGCAGCGTCCATCAAGCCTCCGGCTCAACCGGAGGTATCTGACTGTTCAGATGAACGGGAGCGGCAGACCTGTCCGCATTGCGTCTCCCTCGTCCGAAGCTAGATTATGACCATGCCGCAGGTTCTGACACTACCACCGCCCCCCGTCGTCGATCTCGCTCCGCTGGCGCCTTTTCTCCGCCCGGCCTTCCTCGTATGCGGCGCTCTGTTCCTACTTCTGGTCCTTCGATACCATTCTTTTGGCCTGCGTGGTGCACGCAACGATGCATGGTGGGCAGGACGACTCTTTCGTGTCGCCATCGTGGCCGCTTTCGCAGGCGTGCTTGTCTACCAGAGCACCTGGCAACTCTTCGGCTTCACCCGCCCCAAATTCGCTGCCTTTGTGCGGCATCACAATCGCCGACCCCTGGCTCCCGAGCGGGTGATGACCCGAGGCCGCATCCTCGACCGAAACGGATACACGCTCGCGGCGGACGACCCCTACACCTCGGGTGCCAGGACCTACACCATCGGCCCGGCAGGCGCGCATATCGTTGGGTACGACCATCCAAAATACGGGCGACGAGGTATCGAGAAGTGCTTCGACAAGCACCTCGCTGGCAATTCGCTTCGCTCTCTTCAGGATCTAGACCATATCGGCCGCACTCTGATGAGCCACCGCCCGTTGGAGGGAGGCAGCTTGCGCCTCACCATCGACGCCCGTCTTCAGCAACTGGCGTTCGCCCTGCTTGACGGACGTCCGGGGGCGGTCGTGGCCATTCAGCCACGCAGCGGGGACATTCTCGCCCTAGTCAGTTCCCCCGCTTTCGACCCCGCCAACCCTACGCCCATTCCGCAGGATCAGAACAAGGCGCCCCGCTTCAACCGAGCACTGGACGGGCTCTACCCTCCCGGCTCCATCTTCAAGACCGTCACCGCCGCCAACGCCATAGAAGCGGGACGACTCCCCCGCCTGACTTGCCCCCCCGTCGGCTTTCTCCCGGCAGGGACGAGGACACCCATCCGCGACCACGAGTACTACGAATACAAACGACGGGGAAAGACGTGGCCCGGGCGGGTCGACGTGGACCTTGAGACCGCCTACGTTCATTCGTCAAACGTCTACTTCGCGCATCTCGGGGTCCTGCTTGGCGAGAAACCTTTCAACGCAATTCGGGAACGCTACTGCTTCGAGGAAGCCTTCCCCCTGGCGCAGGGAAAGGCGGGTTCCATCGCCTCGGCCGCGTGCCAGATACCCGTCATCGGAGTGGACCAGCAAGGCGAACTGGCGCAATGCGCCATCGGTCAGGGGCGCTTGCTCGTAACTCCCTTCCACATGGCGTTGCTCGCCTCGGCCATCGCCGCCGATGGCACACTCTATCAGCCTCGCCTTGTGTACGGGAGGAAACCCACAGTGCACGCACGCGTGCTTCACCCGGAAACGGCCGGGAGGATGACTCGGCTCATGGTCATGACGGTCAAGAGAGGCACCGCGCGAAAAGCCAGGATTTGGCGGCTTGGGGTTGCGGGAAAGACAGGAACCGCCGAGACGCCAAATGGCCAGGACCACGCGTGGTTCATTGCCTTCGCTCCAGTGAAGAATCCCCAAATCGCCCTAGTCGTACTCGTCGAGCATGGAGGCTATGCCGCCTCCAGCGCCGTGCCCTTGGCGGCGGAACTGCTGCGCTGCGCGCGCAAATGGAACATCATCGGGGAGAACGCCCCGTGAGTGCAAAAAAGCGTGACAGCAAGAGAAGCGAGGGAAGGCCGAACGCCTCTGAAACACCTGGAGTCTGGAGACATCGAGCACCAGAGCGGCTTCTGCTGCTGTTTGTCGCTCTCGCCTTTCTCGCCATCTACGCGAAGATGCTTGCTTTGCGCCCTCCCTCCGCCCCCCCCCTCCAGTGGCTGGATTTGTTGCCCGCACTTGCGTTCCTGACAGCGTTGGTGATCACCCATCTCTCACTGCTCTTCACCTTCTCTCGCGCGGATCCCGTGTTGCCGGCCATCACGCTGTTTCTAAGTGGCATCGGGCTCGTCGCGCAACTGCGCATGCACAGCTACGACTTCGCCAACATCAGCCGTCTCTCCAACTACGCATTGCCCGCAGGACTCATGCTCATGCTGGCGACCGCGTTCCTGTGCCGGAAAGGCCGCGCCGCGCTGCTGGGTCGCTGCGGCTGGCTTTCGTGGGCCGTGGCATGCGCCGTGCTGGGGGGGATCCTCGCATTCGGGCGAAGGTACCGCGGCGCCGTCTTCCTCCCCGGCAACATCAACCCTGCGGAAGTGGTAAAAGTCCTCCTTGTGATCTTCATTGCCGCCTATGTGGCAAAACATCGGGAGGCACTTCGCGAACGGGCGCCACTTCCCATTCCCTCCCTCCGCTATTTGATCCTGTTCGTGGCCTGGCTGGCACCTATGGTCCTGCTGGTGCTGCAGAGGGATTTGGGGATGATCGTGCTGCTCAATGCCGTGCTCTTCGTCGTGCTTTTCATGGCGACACGTCGCTGGAGTCTTCTGGCTCTGACAGCCGGA
>JAGLDW010000805.1 GCA_023145395.1 Lentisphaeria bacterium
ACTTTTGTCGTGGCAAAGACAACCTTTTTTCCCACTTGCAGTTGTGCTACTGGGGGAAGCAGTTAGGTTACGTTTCCTAAACTTGGGAAACATCTGTTTTTTCAATGGCAGCCGTGAACAACTATACGAAGGAGTGAGCCTGAGATGACGAAACGCAACCTAGTCGTCCGCATTGCGCGCAAAACCAGACTGAAGCAACGCGATGTGATGGAGATCGTGCAGGAGACATTGGACGCCATCACCGAGGAGCTGGCCGCTGGACACGGCGTCGAGTTCCGCAATTTCGGTGTTTTTGAGATTATGGTTCGCAAGCCGCGCGTTGGCCGCAACCCCAACGATCCCGGGAAGACCGTGCCCATTCCCGAGCGTGTGGTCGTCAAGTTCAAACCGGGTAAAATCATGCGCCAGCGCGTGCTCGAACTCGATCCGGCAACGATTGAAACCGTTTCAGACGACGAGGAATAGAGCGACGGCGCCGGAGTTGCCGGACTATCCGGCAACTTCCTCCGGGCAGACGCGAAGCAATGGAAGCCTGGCTCAGGGCCCGGCTTCCTTTTTCTTGTAGTCCCACACCATCCGAGCCGCCTTCAATAATCCCCTGTGCGACGCCGAAAGGGACAGACAACATGCCAACGGCAACCGAACCACTTCCCGGAACTTCCGACCTGTGGGAACCGGAGGTGTGTGACTGGGTCATGCTGGAGAACACGGCCCGCGACATTTTTGGCCGCTATGGATTCAGCGAGTTGCGTGTACCCGTCTTCGAACGGACCGACGTGTTTGTGAAGAGCATGGGAGACGAGACCGATGTGGTCCAGAAGGAGATGTACACCTTCGAGGATCGCGGCGGCCGAAGCCTGACCCTACGCCCCGAGGGCACTGCTGGCGTCATCCGCGCCATCGCCAACAGGGGCCTCTCGCAAGGGGAGGAGCAGCGCGTCTTCTATATGGGACCCATGTTCCGGGGAGAGCGCCCCGCCGCCGGAAGAAAGCGCCAATTTCATCAGATCGGTGTCGAAGCGGTCGGTAGTCTGGACCCCGTGACCGACGCCGAATGCATCGCCATGTTTGTCCACTACCTCGACGCCATCGGCATCGAGGGCAGTCGCGTGCAGATCAACACCCGAGGCGTCGCCGAAGACCGCAAGGAAGTCGCCGACGCACTCTGCAACTACTTCCGTCCCGTTCTCGACGCTATGTGCGAGGATTGCCAGCGGCGCCTCGACACAAATATCTGGCGCATTCTCGACTGCAAGAATGAGGCCTGCCAGGAGAAAGTCGCGGGAGCACCCCGCATCACCGACCTGATCAGCGCCGAGAGCCGCGCCTATTTCGATGCCGTGTGTTCCTGCCTGGACCAGATCGGGGTGGACTACGAGGTCGCTCCGACCCTCGTGCGCGGGCTTGACTACTACGTGCACACCGTCTTCGAAGTGAAGCACTCCGGACTTGGCGCCCAGGATGCGCTCGCCGGGGGAGGGCGCTACCGCATCGTGCCGCCTGGGGGAAAGAAAGTGCTTGAAGGAGTTGGCTTTGCCACGGGAATGGAGCGCCTTCTCATGGCGCGCGAAAGCCTCGGCCACAAGGCAGGCGAACCCGCAGGCGCAGACGTCTTCCTCGTCAGTCTGGGGCAGGACGCGGTCATCCCCGGTCTCGCCCTCGCGCAGAGCATCCGGCGCGCGTTCGAGCAACTGCGCGTTCGAGCCGATTTCACCGCCCGCAGCATGAAGGCTCAGATGAGGACCGCCAACAAGTTGAACGCGCGAGTCACCATCATCCGCGGCGGCGACGAACTGGCGAAGGGAACGATCGTCTGCAAGAACATGGCTACGTCCGAACAGATGGAAATCCCCGAAAGCGATGTCAACGCCTGGCTGCGCGCCAATCTCTAGAGCCACCGCGAAAAGGGTTTCGCGCCCAGTGACAGGTAATCACTCATCAGTTATCGGTGTTCTTGCGGTGCAATTTGTGTTCTTATTGGAGTCAATCTGATGAAGTGAGGAGTTTTCCACCGATCACGGGACACCGATTACTGGTCACTTTCCCTTTTCGCGGCTGCTCTACACCACCATCACCACCCCGGAGTTTTCATCATGTTTCTGCGCACACACAACTGCAATGAACTCGCCGCTGAGACGGTTGGCGAGACTGTGTCCCTTTGCGGCTGGGTCAACAGCATTCGCGACCTCGGGGGACTCGTTTTCATCGATCTCCGTGATCGCGAAGGAATCACGCAGCTGTTCATCGACCCAACCGAGCGCGCGGAGCTAATGCCATCGATTCGCGAAATTCACGAAGAGTACGTCATCTGCATCCAGGGGGAAGTCTGCGCGCGCCCCAACAACATGGTCAACCCTGACCGTGCAACCGGACAGATCGAAGTCAATGTGGGCGAACTGAGCATTCTGAACCGCGCGAAGCCGATGCCTTTCCACTTGGAGGATCCCGCCGTGAGCGAGGATCTGCGTCTCAAGTACCGCTATCTCGACATGCGTCGCAGTGGCATTCTCGACAATCTCCGGTTGCGTCACCGCCTCACCAAAATAGTCCGCGACAACTTGGATGGCGACGGCTTTGTCGAAGTGGAGACCCCCATTCTGAGCAAGAGCACGCCCGAGGGCGCACGGGACTATCTGGTGCCCAGCCGAGTCCATCCGGGCTCTTTCTACGCATTGCCCCAAGCGCCGCAACAGTACAAGCAGCTCCTCATGGTCGGAGGACTCGAGCGGTACTTCCAGATCGCTCGCTGCTTCCGTGATGAAGATCTGCGCGCCGACCGGCAGCCCGAGTTCACCCAAATCGATATCGAGATGAGTTTTGTGGATGTTGATGATGTCATTGCGGTCGTCGAAAACATGCTGCAGGCCGTCATGAAGGACATCGCCAAGCTCGAGGTCCAGCTCCCCTTTCCCCGGCTCACCTACGCCGAAGCCATGGACCGATTCGGCTCCGACAAGCCCGACATGCGATTCGACATGGAGCTGACCACGCTGAACGACTGCCTCGCCGACACGGAGTTCCGCGTGTTCCGCAGCGTGATCGACTCAGGTGGGCTCGTCAAAGCCATCTGCGCCAAGGGGCTCGCCACGGCCTCGCGCAAGCAGATCGATGGCTGGACCGACACCGCAAAGCTCTTCGGCGCCAAGGGCCTTGCCTGGGCTAAACTTCAAGATGGAGCCGCCACGGGAGGGATCTCGAAGTTCCTCGACGAGGGACAACTTGCCGCGATCAAACAGGCCACTGGTGCGCAGGACGGGGATCTTCTGCTCATCGTCGCCGACAAGCCGCGTATCGTGCACGCCGCGCTCGGACGCCTTCGCATGGACATCGCCAAGCTGCTCGACATCATTCCGGAGGACATGTTCAATTTTCTCTGGGTCGTGGACTTTCCGCTGTTGGACTATGACGAGGAGGCGGAGCGCTATGTCGCCGTCCATCACCCCTTCACCCGCCCGCACGCCGAGGATCTGGACAAGCTTTCCACCGCTCCCGGCGAGGTGCGCGCCAAGGCCTACGACATTGTTATGAACGGGGTCGAACTGGGTGGTGGAAGCATTCGTATCCACGAGCCCGACCTGCAGCAGAGCATGTTCTCCGCTCTGGGAATCGAGCCTGAGGAGGCGCAGCTTCGTTTCGGTCATCTGCTCGAAGCGCTCTCCTACGGTGCCCCCCCGCATGGCGGCGTGGCGCTGGGACTCGACCGCTTCGTGATGCTGTTGGCTGGTGCACCGTCCATCCGAGACGTCATCGCCTTCCCCAAGACCACTAAGGCCTCGTGTCTGATGACCGACTCGCCAAGCACAGTGGACGAAGAACAGCTGCAGGAACTCAGCATCGCCTCCACGGCGACTGCGGAAGACATCGACGAGAGCTGAGAACGAGGCGCGTCCCCGCGACGACGAACTCGCGATAAAACGTCCCACGGAGGGCAAAGCTCCCACTGAGCCGCGCAAAGCGTGTCCGTTGTCCCTGGGAGGGCGAAGCTCCCGCTGAGCCGCGCAAAGCGTGTCCGTTGTCCCTGGGAGGGCGAAGCTCCCACTGAGCCGCGCAAAGCGTGTCCGTTGTCCCTGGGAGGGCGAAGCTCCCGCTGAGCCGCGTGTGC
>JAGLDW010000806.1 GCA_023145395.1 Lentisphaeria bacterium
GTTGTGACACTCGATCGGCCCCTGTTCAAAGAAACGGCTTGCACCGGTGTTTTTGCCATTGTCGAGAGCAAGCATCATGCCAACGCCGTGCAAGTCGCCAAAACGCTTGATGACCACACATTCAGCGTGGGCGATGACGATCTATACGCCGGCCGCATCCACGTGCAGTCCATCGAAGGGAACACGGTCGCGTTTCTGCCGAAGCAGATATGGTTTCTGGAGGCGGGCATGAGCGTGGTCAACGAAGCGGGCAAGGTTGTGGGGCGCATTCGGGAGACGGTGCAGGAGAGTGGCAGCGCCGAGCTGGATCACGAGGGGCTGCAGTTCGGCAATTTTCCGGATCTGAACGCCGACGGGCAACGCTCCTGCAAGGTGATGATCATCGGCCCGGGTGACACAATCACCCTGCACGTCTCTTCCCGTCAGTCTAATCCAGTCTCCCGGAAATAGATGTGGAAGTAAGGAGCAATGGAAGATGAACAAACTCAATCTGATCACAAGAATTGGCGTGATTTGTGGTTTGGCTTTGGTTGGCTTTGGTTGTCGCGCCGAAAGCGCAGCTACAACACAGAGGACTGCTGGAGTATAATGTGTGGGAAACCTGGATCTCGGTCAAATACGCAGGTTCGTCCTATGTTCAGGGCTCAAGAGTGAGAGACGGAATATTCCTCGATCAGGTGATCCTGGTCAAACCGGAATAGTCAGTGGAAACAACTGGAATGCAATCACGCGGACTTTGTATTTCAGCCGCCTAAGGACGGAACTCTGACCCAAATCATTCCGCGCCATCAGGTGCGATCATCATTTCATCCAGCCAACGTCAAGAATCAGCGGCTGAGGTACGAAGTCCGCTGGATTCTCTGGTTCGATCAGCTTTTTCCCTGCGTTTCTGGTAGTATTTCACCAGTTGGTGGGAATCAAAACCACACCGGGCGGAGATCGCTTTCCTGCTCTTCCACACCCGCTCTAAAGCTTCATCTTTCATGGCGCGTCCTCCACACAAAGCTCCATTGGCGTAACCAAGGCCGGAACGAAGAGCCCCATACGCGAATTGATGATGCGTATGTGTTCGAACTTGTTGGCATTGGCTATGTGCCTGCAATTCCAAGTGAGCAGAAAATCACACTTATGGTAAGAGGCCAAGGCCAAGTGCAAAGCGTCCCCAAGGCGTTCACGGGGCATGAGGTGATTGTCCAGATACACGTCAACGATGTCCGCAATCTCATCGGGAATGTCCAAGACTGCAACATCATCAAGCAGGTCCACCGCATCCGCGCTTGATTCATAATCCCCTTCTTCAAGCTCAGCAATCACGCCTTCACTGGTCACCAGGGCATATAAATGCCGGTAGCTCTTCCACCATTCCCTGGTCCAATTCCTTCTGGCAACCATCTCAGGTTCAGGGCGCACTTCAAAGAAGAAGCTGGGAATCGTTGTCTCAATGTAAACCAAAGGCTTCATACCATTAAGCTATGGCAGTTTCCGGCTTTCGCCAATCTCCCGGCCTTGAACTCAAACTCCCGATGTCTTCCCCATCGAACGTGTGGGTGTGGGGCGCGAGGTACGAGCGTCCCTACCACCCGTCTGGTTCGGCCTCTCTATGTCTCGAAGTACACGAAATATGCCAAATGCATGCCCTGCTCGTAGTGCAGAACCCGCGTGCGATTGCCGTCCTTCGGAGACCGGAACACCTTTCCCTTTCCTCGGTCTGGCGGACGCCACCAGTAGAGCAATCTGCGGACAGGAGGCCAGTCCACTCCGCCACTGGCATCAGATACCTCGTGCATGCCGCTTGACTGAACGATAGTCTGAATCTCAGCGGGGGAGGCCGTGAAGCGGTACATGACCGCTTCATCCATCATGTTCCCATAGTGTCGCTGGTAGACTTCCCGGTCCGTAAGGCGCCAGCCAGTATGCCTGTTCAGTGACGAGATGCCACCAGTGTCTGGAGGGAAGCCAAACACGACCGCCGAAACGAAGAACATCACCGCTACGACAATCAGGCCAGCAACAGCCCATTTGAGGGTGGTAGTTCCTTTGGCTTGATTGCGATCGTTCATCTTCTTCCCGTTGCCGAACGAAGTAGGGATTATGCGGCGCGAAGCCGCCGAATAATCCCAGTTGAACTAGGCCATTCTGGGTGTCGGGGGGATTCAGTGGAGCTCCTCCCCCGCCGATGGGGAAAAGATAGGGGTGGCGCGGGGGGAAAGCAACCGGGAGGGGCGCTGGGGACAATGGGAGAGGCGCGGACTCGTGTGCGGAGGGGGTGCTGAATATCTGCGTCAGCGGCTGCTGCTGCCGGAGCACGGGGTGAAGCCGTACGTGCGTTGGGTCCGGTGTTTCCTTGACTTTGCGCGGCCGATCCGCGAATTGGGATTCGAACCGTGTCTGGATCGGTTCCTGGCGGAACTGGCGCGCACGCCGTCGCGGCCGTCGTGGCACGCCGGACAAGCCAAGGACGCGGTGCAGGTGTACTACTACCAGTACCGTCGCGGTGGGTCCGACGCGCCGCCCCCCGGCAATGACGGGGTTCCGGACATACCGGAATTGCTGAGCGAGCTCAATTTTTCGGGCCAGTGTATCACGCTGCGCAGGGGCAAGGGAGACAAGGACCGGTACACGCTTCGACACGGATTCGCCACGGCGTTGCTGCTCAATGGCCGGTTGCCGAGAACCGGCGCCTCCAGTCGTTGTTTGCACTGACCGGGTCGCACGAGGTCTAGACAACGCATTGGTGTCGAGGTAGTTTTCAGCATGACCCGCCGCGAGAACTTTTTTTTCGCGACCAGTGATAGGTGATCGGTCATCAGTTAGCGGTGCACGACTTGTTTTTTTTGGATTCAGTCTGGCAGAATAGCGGCATCCCTCACCGATGCCCGATGACTTTCCCTCGCCCTACTTTTTCGCGGTGGGTCTGGCACGGTTCCCTCTATTGCAGGAGACGGAGAGATGGCGCACTTTCCCCGGTTGGTTCGGTTTCTCGCTGTTCTGGTCATTGCTGGCGTGGCGCGGATGCGTGCGGCAGACGAGGCGCCTCGGCAGTTCGATCCGCGCACGCTGTTTCCGAGCGAGGAAGTCGTCACCCCCCACGTTTCGTGGTTCAAGCCCGCTGAGGGCGGCGCGCTGCAAGTGCTCTTCATCATCACCCAGTCCCGGATGCGCGAGGTGGTTGAACTGGCCCAGCGCATGGACATGGACTACAGCGTGTTTGCCGTGCCTGACTCGCCCGGCGGCTTCAACATGCCCCCATTGACC
>JAGLDW010000807.1 GCA_023145395.1 Lentisphaeria bacterium
GCGCCGCATCTACCTCCTGCGCAGTTCGCAAGCCAGTTTGGCGAACTGCGCAGAGTAGAGGGAGCGGGACGCTCCTTGTTCAGTAGAGGGACCGTCTCGATCTGTTCATGTGGGAGCGGGACGCTCCCACTACTCTGCGGGATACGCACTGCGCACACGACCGGAAGCAGGCTGCCTCCGACCAAGAAGCAACATCACTTGGATGCGCTGGGGGCGATCACGCGGAATCGTCCGTAGGCGCTGGGGTCCTGGAAGTTCTGACTTGTGCCATGCCATACGATCTGTGATTTACGCCCCTTGCCCGTGTCGTCGTCATCCAGCGCCACATCCAGACCGATGGTTCGTCCAGCAGGCAAGTCCACAGGAATCAGAAATTCGGCGATCCATCCCTCGGGAGTGGCTACGGCGATGGCGCTTGAGCCGGGCGCGGGCCGTCCCTGCACCAGAGTCTGCGGAGTCTCTCCCTTTGGGGCGCGAAGCATGAGCTGGTAGACACCTTTGCCAGTCACTGCGTCGCCGACCTCTTCCGGCGGACGCAGATCCAGAAACAGCTCGATGCAATCCCCGTTGAAGGCGCCGCCTGTAGCGGGGAACAATCCACCCGAGTCACGCACCGCGACGGCCACATAGAGATGCCCGGGCACGCAAATGGCCCAGAAATCCGCGGACAAGTCCTCTGGACCCCGCCAGGCATCGGTTTCGGAGATGCTTGCGAACGGATCCGCCACACCAATCACAACCTGGCGCCGCCGCGAAACGGGAAATGGTTTGAGCGTCCGCACCTCGTCAAGCTTGCCATCGAGACGCACCTGTTGATCCTGCGACGTAAGCGAGTAGACGTGTCGTTCGTCCCCGGATTCCGACAGCATCAGCGCCCCGACAAAGCCAAAGCCGCCTGTCAGCGCCACATGGATCTCGTCCCCCGGCGCCAGCCACACCGGTCCTTGTCCTCTCGCCCAGCCATAGGCTCTGCCACCACCCTCGGCGGTCTCCATTGGCCGGGACTTGCGATCGGGCGCCTCGGTCGGTAACAACTCGACTGGCGCTCTTCTGCTCCCGGAAACAGCGGTCACCTCGTACCATCCCAGATCTTGGTAGAGTGCGCCCTTGACACCAGTGCGCAATTCCAGCTCCAGGCGATAGAACCCAGCCTTGATCCCTTGGAGCCTCCAGCCAAGCGTGTCGCCAATGTCAGGCAGGCCGAAGACGCGTCTTTCCCCATGGTAGAGGGGGGAAGTGTGGTTCTTCACAGGCCGGTCCGGGTTCACCTCGCGCACGACGCGGCAGTTGTCGACAGGCACAATCAGCTTGTGCATCCGCAATCTGGCGCGAGCGAAGTCCCGCGTTTTTCCGACAAGTGTGATGGGGTCGCGCCCGGCCTGAACAAGAATGCCCTCGGGTGCCGCTGACAGACCGGTTCCATTGCCCCAGATGTCAACGGCTCGCACAGTACCCACACCCTCGAGAACAACCTCCTTTGTTCCCCGTCCCGCATGCCAGAGAATCGCTTTCGCCTCGCCATTGCCTTCCCAGATGTGCATGTGCAGGCGTTTTAGGCCAAGATCAACGCGTCGGATGTACCGAAACCCCTGGAGCTGTTCGGCAGCGCTCGCCACGGCGAAGCACGGAAGCCGCAACGACGAATCTCTACAGAGCAGAGGCTGTCCGCTGGTGATGCTGGAGTACCAGAACAGCTTGCTGACTCCCTTGGACAGATTCAGGTAGTAGTGACGGACGGTGAATGCGGCTGCATCGGATTCTGCGATGGGGCGATAGGGCCACCCAGTCTGCCAGTTCGGAGCAAGGCCAGGCGGTGCTTTGGCGAGGATCTGCTCGGGTGTTGCGGGACGCGCCCCGTCTCGCCGGTCCTGCCAGTAGCCGACCTCGGTGTTCCAAATGGGCAGATCCGCGACGTTGTGATTCTGCATGATCTGGTGCAGCCGGTCCAGCCTGCCCCCCAGGTTCGCCTCACCGGGAGACTTTGGGGTCGTGTAGGCATGAAAGGACAGGATGTCCATGAACGGGCCGCCACCGTTGGCCAGAACCGCTTCGGTCCAGCCCAGAAAACCGCCCGTGCCCGAACAACCGAGGATGCGAATGTCCGGGTCGACCTCGCGCGACACCTCAAAAGCCGCCTTGAGCAGTGCCACGTAGTCCGGCACAGTACCGCGGAAGAAGCCTCTCTCCAGATTGGCCTCGCTCCCGGTGTTCGGCTCGTTCCACACCTCGAAATGCTGGATTCTCCCCTTGAATCGCGTCATGTACTCCCGGCAATAGTCCCGCCAATCCTGCACATCGCGGGGGGGGAACGGGGCGCCAGCGCCCGCATGGTAGCCGATTTCCGGGTGCTTGCTCGCCCAACTGGGCGTGTACCCCAGCACCGCCAACACGCGAAATCCCTGCCGACGAAAGGTGTCGACCTTCGCCTCCGTGGCGGAGAAATCGAACTGCCCTTTCCCCGCTCGTTCATGCCTGGCCCACGTGTCCCCTGTATCCCATAGGCGAATCCACTTGAAACCGCTCTGATACATCTCGGTCAGTCCTCCGGGATGAACCGCGAATGGCGAATCGTCAGGCAGTTGGGTCGCCTCGCCGACCGACACGACTCCCAAGGCCAATTCCCTTCGAATCTCGTGCGTGAGCCAACGCCCACGCGCCGAGACAATGTGGCACCCATTCATTGCGCTTGTGAAATGCAGTGCGACCGCCTCCGAACCGCCTGGCTCAACGGACAGTTGTGTGCTCTTCTCCGCCAGCACTTGACCGTACGGACTCTCCAGTTGCACGGTCACCGACAGATTGGCCGTCTCCTTGAGAAAGGAACGTGCCCTAAGCTCTACGGACATCTTCTCGCCACGCCGGAAGAGATGCCGCGCCTTTGGGGTGGACAGCTCAAGCGACAACAGATCTTCGGGCTCGGGGGGCAGAATCCGTATCTTGCGAACATCCGCCCAGTTTACCTTGGCGGTCACCCGCAAGCGCTTCCCGGGAGCCAGTTGCAGAGGGGAGGAGCTGAGGATCTCCCCGACGAACACGGGCCATTTGTCGGATCCTCGCACGGGCGTGCTGCCGGGTTTCTGATGGAAGCCCACGCGCTCCGTCTCGGCGGCGGCCTCATCCACGGTCCAAACCCGGTAGCAGTGCACCAGGTTCAGATGATTCGAGCCGGTATTGCCGGTCCGAACCACCATCTCGATGCGATAGTATCCCGCCGGAATGTCGGGCAGGTCCCACTCGAGAATCTCCTTCCCGGTCTTGATCACGTGCGAAGGCACATTGGGCTCGGCGCCGACGATCTTCCTAGCCGCATAGCCGTCGATCTCCGCCACGGCTTCGTCCGCGCGACCAGAGGGCGCCAGCACCAGGAATGCCAGACAGCCAGCCATGACGCATCGAGCCCTCGGCAAGAGCATCGTCAAGTCGTCTCTCACTCCCGCCCCTTCGCACATGCCCATAGCGTTGCCTTCCGTCTTTTTTCTCTATATAACACGCTAGGCCCGCCACGGAAAAGGTTTCCCCGGCCAGTGATAGGTGATCGGTCATCCGTTATTGGTGTTCGATTTGTGTTTTTTGGAGTCACCCTGACAGAATAGCGGCATCCCTCACCGATGACCGATGACCGATGGCTGGTCACTGTCCCTCACCCGACTCTTTCGCGGTGGCCCAGGCTAGTCGTTCCCGAAGAGGCCTTTGAGCAGATCCCGCCCAACGTCCTCCAGTTTCTTGACATCGGGAGCCCTGTTCGGCTTGTCGTCGGCGCCTTGCTCGCCCTTGAGCAGGCCTTTGAGCAGGTTCCGTCCGGCGTCCTCCAAGCCCTTGGTGTCGATCTTGTCTTTTCCTTTTCCGTCCAGAAGCTTGTCAAGCAGTCCCTCCTGAAGTGCATTGCCCAGGATGCCCTTCGCCGCACGGGTGATTGTTGGGAGGTTCAGTTTCACTTTTGGTTTCTGGATCGTGCCGGTGATGAGCAACGGCGAGAAGGAGTCCAGCTCGGTTCCCAGCAAGGCGCTGTACTGTGCCAACTCCTTGCCCGCGTACTTCTTCAAAAGTTCGTTTCCCGCCTCGTAGTGCATCGCGTAGCCGCCCGTCTCCGGGTCTGGGATTATCGAGGTCCAACCACTCAGGGCGAAGTCCAGCGACTGGCTGTTGATTTCAATGCTCTCGCTCTTGATTCGTCCTTCGCTCAGCGCGAATGCGGAAGTCATACCGTCGAACTTGAAGGTGTCGGATTCACCCAGGAGACGGAGCACTCCCGAGACCACCTCTCCTCCACTCACGGATCCCTGATTGAGTTTCAGCGTCCCCGTCACCGCCAAGTTCTTCCGCAGAGTGGGCCAGTCGAAGTCCGTGCCTTCCGCAGCCAGATCCAGACCCAGAGTGGTCTTCACCGTTCCGTCCTTTGGAAGGATCATCAGAGGAATGAAGTATCCCAGCAGTTCCACATCCTGATCGATCGTGATGTTTGTTGCCTTCACGGTGGTCTCGAACGTGGGTGTGGAGTCGGTGAAGTCCACCTTCAGCCGCGTTTCGGTGGGACCACCATTCACCACGAGCGTCGCGGGAAAATCCAGCCGTCCGCCCTG
>JAGLDW010000808.1 GCA_023145395.1 Lentisphaeria bacterium
GGCGCGTATGTTTGTCGCGGCAGCGGCGGCCACCGTTTCCGGGCACGGAGAGCTGGACGCTTCGTCCAGCGCGTGCCCGGAAACTGCTAAAGTGGGGTCCGGGGAGCGCATGCGTTCCCCGGCGGGGGACGGGGCAGCGCCCCGAGATCCGCGCATGCGTCTCGTGATCAGTCCTTGACGCCCTGGCAGCGCAATGGCTGGTCCAAGCGCACCCGGTAGAGATGCTTGTGCGCCTCGTCGGCCGAAGCCACTTCGCCTTCCTTGAACACCACGTTGATGGTTTCCTGGTGGTAGAGGATTCCAATGTCCTGGAGCGGATCGCCTTCGACCACCAGAATGTCGGCGAATTTTCCGGGCGTAAGCGTGCCCAGATCCGCCTCCTTGCGAAAGGCCTCCGCGTTCGTCTTCGTCGCGGCCACAATCGTCTCCATGGGGCTTAGGCCGCAGGCGATCAGTTCCTGCAATTCAAAGGGTGTGGCATCACCCACCTTCCAGCCGTGCGCGGAGCCTGGATAGTCCGTTCCCACGCAGATTTTCACCCCGATTTCGTGTGCCAGACGAACCCCGGCGCGATGCACTGGCTGACTCTCTCGCATCTCCTGGATCATCCAGGGGCGATCCGGCCAAGCGTCGAGATTTCGGTCACTGGTGACTCGCAGCGTGGGCATGTAGTAGAGCTGCTTCTCGAGGATTCCACGCACCCCGACCTCGTCGATGAAGGCGCCGTGATGGATCTGATCCACGCCGGCTTCGATGGAGTTGCCAATGCCTGGCTGCGTGTGCGCATGCACCACCACTGGGCGGTCCCACGCGTGCGCCTCGTCCGCAAGTGCGACCAGCTCTTCAAGAGTGTAGTTGCGGACGGAGCATTTTTCGTCCGCAGCCCAGAATCCTCCGGAAGCGGCCGTTTTGATGAAGTCCGCGCCTGCCATGACCATCTCGCGCACCGCCTTCCGCACTTCCCAGGGGCCATCGGCAGTGCGGAACTTCACATGCCCATGTGTGGGGCAGACCACACAGCCGGCCACCAAGCGCGCGCAACCGCGGACCTGACCCGCGTCGATGCCGTCACGCAGCTTGATGCCGCTCGTGTTCGCGGACACGCTGCAGACGGTGGTGATGCCTCGCTGGAGCGACAGTTGCAGGACTTGAATCGCGGCCGTGTCGCCGCCCACATGCGCATGTCCGTCGATCAGTCCGGGCATCACCGTCTTGCCCGACACGTCGATCTCCTGCGCGTCCGGCGGGATTTCCACCGCGCCATACGCTCCAGCCGTCACCACCCGCTTTCCCTTCACCAGCACCACGCTATCCGTCACAGGCGCCGCGCCCGTACCGTCAATGAGGGTGCCATGTACAATCGCTTTCCACTCCGACATGCTTGTCTCCTTGGTCTGTCTCGGGAACCCCGCGTGAGTTATGTTATATCTCGGATATACTTGTATTACAGGCGATCGGCCAGCACAGAGCAACCATTTTTCGAAAAAAAATGGATAGGGCTGGCTTCCCAGCATCGCCATTCTCGACGAATCATTCGATCCGGAACAAATCGGTCGATAGTCCGGTCCCACTCCATAGGTGAACGAAGTCAATATGAAGGAATCCGTCATGAAAACATCACTCGCGTGTGTGCTTGTCTGGGCGCTGTGTGCACAGTGCTTTGCACAGGAGGGGAAAGAGGCTGCCAAGAAACCCTCGCCATTTCCCACCACCGGCTTTGTCAACTTGAAGTCACTCACCTACGAGGAAGCGAAACTGGTCGCTGATCCCTACCTGTCCAAAACGGGGAAACTGGGTTTTCTGGCCAGTCGAAACATGCTCGTCATCCATGATCTCGCTCGGAATGTGGATGCGATCAAGGCGATTTAAGGACAGGCGGACACGACCCCGGTGAACATCCGGATCGAAGTCATTTTCTCGGATCAGACGAAGGGACGGGATGCAGGCATTCGCGCGGAAGTGCGCAATCTGAGAACGCCTCGCAAGAAGAAGGGGAAGAAAGACTGGAACAGAGAGCTCTCTTTCGGCGTGCATGCAGGAATGGACTCTCGAGAGAAGAACACAAGTCAGTTCATTGTCACCTCGAATGGCCGATCCGCTCGCATCTGGGTTGGGAAAGAAGTGCATGACAGGTTCCTTATTGGTCGGATTGGCTGTCGTCGGGGATGGTGGGAGCAGGTTTTTGTCGAACGGAAACTTGGGGCGAGCCTGTGGGTTTTGCCGAAACTGATTGGCGACGGACTGGTTGAGATCGAACTCTATCCGCGGATCACGCAGCGAGGCGAGGATGGTGTCAGCATTGATGTGCGGGAACTTGCGCTGACAGTGATCGCGGCCGATGGACAGATCGTCAGCATCGGCGGCCTGAACGAGGCGCAGAAGGAGTTCTACGCGGGGCTCTTCGGCATCGGCAAGAGCTTCAACGGCAGGACGCTCGATATTCAGTTGCGCACGAATATCATGCGTCCGCGGTCACGGAAGAAGAGAATCGAACCGAAACGATAGCGTGGTACTGACCGTGTTGGGCATGATAGTGGCGCGTTCCCCGTCGCGTCAGCGTCGGCCACTGTTGCCGGGCACGGAGAGCCGGGCGCTTCGCCTGGCGCGTGTCCGGCAACTTTGATGGGAGGTCCGGAGGGACACGTCCCTTCGGCGGGGGTGTGGGGGCAGAGCCACCACAGCGAATCCGCGAACTCCGCAACAGCCGTTCTACTTTCCGAAGACTTCGACTTCGCGGATCCACATGATCCCAGGGCGTTCTGCGGGGCCACCGTCAGCGGGTTGCACCAGGCGGAGGCTCTCCACGCTCGAGGCCGCAGGCAGGTCGATGATAGTCACCGGGCTCCTTTGCAGATCGTTCCCGCTCCAGAGAGTCTTTGTTTCCCCTGCCGTGCCTGTCTCCAGACGCAGCTTTCTCGCCGTGCGCATCACTCCACCATCCAACGACCAATAAATCGCCACCCGTTTGACACGCGTCGGGTTTGGGAAATCGAGCTGCACAAAGTGTGCCTTCCCGTTTTCGGGACTGGCCCAGGACTGATCCCACCAGTC
>JAGLDW010000809.1 GCA_023145395.1 Lentisphaeria bacterium
TCCGTGAGAGGCGTCACCGTGTATTTCGTGCCAAAGCAGCCATCCGTGGACAGCTTGGCTTGTCGCGCCAGGTTCCCCACCCGACGCGGATCCTCCACAAGCTGCACATCGTCGAACCAGGCTGTTCCCGTACGGCCTCGCAGCAGTAGATACACATTGACATTTCGAATGGGTTTCTTCGGCTCGATGTAGAGGTCGGCCATCTGCCAGCCCTCGGCCGCCGGCTTGAAGTTGGCCGTGCGTCCATACAGCGGCGTGCCATCCGTATAGTAGATGTCCACATACAGCGAGTAGCCGCGTCCGACGGCACCCGAGACTTCCTGCGCTTTGCTGAACGCCCGCACCATCACGGCGGCGGGCTGCGTCTGATTCAGCGTGACAGACTGACTGATCGATGTCTGGGCGACTGCGGGGTTCGCAAGCTGCACCGCCTGCGTTCCGGAATGCGCGTTCGCGTCGGTTTGGACGCTGGTGCCCTTGCCCGCCGCCCAGTTCGCCAACCCCTTCTCGAAGCCCGGGTTCTTCAGCAAGTTCGCCGATGCGGGAAGGTGCAAGAGGGTGATTTCAGCCTGTGCCCGATCCGAGCCAGCTTCGACGCAGATCACCACTGGCACACTGTCGGCCGCATTCTTGTTTTGGGGTAGGAGTCGGACCTCGCCGCAGGCCGTTGCGCGAGCGGGCACCACCAGCGGTTTGGCGTCCACCATCGTCCATCCGGGAGGGACAAGCGCGACCAGGGAGCACGTCAGCACACGCGACCGGTTGTTGCGCACTGTGGCGCGCACTACAGCCGCTCCGGTGGCAGTGTCCGTGCCGCCGGAGACCAGTTCCAGCTCGAGCGGCTGGACGATGGACACTGTCCGGCTCAGACGAAACGCCAGGCGCCTGCTTCCCTTGCCCAGATAACAGACGGCGTGCAGAACCACATTCTGCCCCGGTTTCAGGGAATCCACGGGACGCAACACGCTGTTTTTCCCATCGGTGCGATTTTCGGCACCGGCGAATGAGAGGATCCATTCACGAGGAATGCCCCGGGAACCTCCGACCACGGACACGGCTAGAGAGTCGCCAACCGCAAGCGTGCTTGGCGCATTGCAGGCGGGTGCGCCTTCCCCCGTCAGCGCCAGCAGCGCGTGTCCGAGATGCCGCTCCACAGTGTCCAAGTCGCGGAGCATGCGCCGACAGCCATTCTCCGCACTCTTTTTGATAATTTCCCGCCGGAGTTCCGCGCAGGCGCCCGCCGCCTCGAACACACGTTCCGTAGTCGCCCCGGCGCCCTGCAGGAGTATCAGGGAGTTCGAGAGCGCCTTGTACACGCCCTCGGACAGGTCCGCCAATTCCTCCGGCACACTGTCGTACCATTCGTCAAAAGATGGATCGACCGCATACTCCCGCCCTGCTGCGTCCGTCACGGAAATGCTGGCGAAATCCACAGTTCCCGCGACTCCCGCACCGAGGCTGGGCATGACCCGGATCGAGCGCAAGGCATGCTCGCTGTTGATTTCGAGCGTGATCTCCCGACAGTCGTAGGTTCCCAGGGGAAGCG
>JAGLDW010000081.1 GCA_023145395.1 Lentisphaeria bacterium
AAATCGAGACCGAACTCCTGGAGCTGCAGAAAACAGCCACTTCAAAAACAGACCTTGAGAGGATCACCTCCAGGATCGAAGCGCTCAAACGCCTCCTTGTCAGGCAGCATCCGCTGCTGAGCAGGCAACCGCTCTGCTTCGTGGAGCGGCAGCAGTATCTCAAAGACCATCACAACACAGCCACGCTCTTCCAGAAGGGAGAAATCAACGCGGGCAGTTTTCGTGGTGGAGGAGCGCTGAAAGCTCTGGACACGCAAACGGGGCAATGCCGGACAATCCTCAAAACCGACACGGGAGTGATCCGAGATCCGGAAATGAGCTTTGACGGCAGACGGGTCCTCTTCTCCATGCGCCGCGACAAGGACGACGACTATCACATCTACGAAATCGGGAGCGACGGATCCGAGTTGCGCCAGTTGACTCGCCTGTCCGGCATCTCGGACATCGATCCTCTCTATCTTCCCGACGGCGGCATCGTCTTCTCCTCCACCCGCGAGCCCAAGTACTGCATGTGCAATCGCCACATCATGTGCAATCTCTTTCGCATGGACGGCGACGGCGTGAACATCCGGCAGATCGGCAAGAGCACGCTCTTCGAGGGACATAGTTCGCTGCTCTCCGACGGCCGGATTCTCTACGACCGCTGGGAATATGTCGATCGCAATTTCGGCGATGCCCAGGGCCTGTGGACGGTGAACCCCGACGGCACCAACCACGCCGTGTACTGGGGAAACAACACAGCATCCCCGGGAGGAGTTCTCGAAGGCCGCCAAATCCCCGGCACACAGCAAATCGTCTGCACTCTTGGTTCCTGCCACGACCGTCCGTGGGGCGCCATCGGGATCATCGACCGGGCCGTGGGAATCGATGGACCAAAACCAATCCTCCGCACCTGGCCAGCCACTGCGCACAAGCTGGCGGGCACGGGGAACTACGACCAGTTCAAACGCGTGTCCCCAAAGTACGAGGATCCCTATCCCCTGTCTGAAAAATACTTCCTCTGCGCGAGAACAGTCGGGGACGGGGACCGGACCGCCATTTTCCTTGTCGATGTCTTCGGCAACGACCTGCTGGTGCACGAGAGCGACACCGGATGCTTCGACCCAATGCCATTGGCCCCTCGGGCGAAGCCCCCCATCATCCCCGCGCGTCGGAACTACCGGAACCAGGACGGCTTCCTGTACGTGGCCGATGTCCACGAAGGCACGCACATGGCTGGCGTGAAACGCGGATCGGCAGCCTTTTTGCGCGTGATCGAATCCCCGGAGAAGCGGTACTGGTCCAGCGCCTCTTGGGGAGGGCAAGGAGTGCACTGTCCCGCCATGAACTGGCATAGTTTTGAGAACAAGCGCATCCTGGGGACAGTCCCGGTCGCCGCGGATGGGTCTGCATACGTGCAAGTGCCGGCAGACCGGTTTGTGTTCTTCCAGCTACTCGATAAGCGCGGCATGATGATTCAGTCGATGCGAAGTGGCACCATGGTCCAGTCCGGAGAAACAACAGGCTGCATTGGCTGCCACGAACCCAGGCTGGCGGCGCCGCGACCCGGCAAGCGCCACGCACTGCGGGCCGCCGAACAACCACCAGCCACCCTCGACGGCTGGTATGGCGCCCCGCGCGTCATCAGCTTCCAGAAGGAAATCCAGCCCATCTTCGACCGCAACTGCGTGTCCTGCCATGATTTCGGGAAGCCGGCAGGAAAGAAACTGCTGCTGGCTGGCGATCGGGAAATCACTTTCTGCGCATCCTACGTGGACCTATGGCGCACCAAGGCAATACGCTGCGTGGGCGGCGGACCGGCGGCCGTTCAGCAAGCCTACTCCTGGGGCAGTCACGCGAGCAAGCTGATCAAGGTGCTGGACAAGGGACACAACAACGTCAAGCTCTCCCCCGAGGAGCGCGCGCGGCTGGTGACCTGGATCGATCTGAACGCGCCATACTACCCGACCTACGCCTCTGCCTATCCGAACAATCTGACCGGGCGATGCCCCTTGAACAAGGCCCAGTTGGCACAGCTCTCGGCACTCACAAATACCAATTTTTCGGCATTGGCGCGCCATAGCAAGAAGCAACGAGTCACGCTAAGTTTCGATCGCCCCGAGCTCAGTCCCTGCCTCTTGCCCCTCGGAGAGAATCCAACGGCGCATGCGCAAGCGCTCGCGGTCATCCGCACCGGCCAAGCCGCGCTGCAAGCGCGTCCCCGCGCGGACATGGATGATTTCGTGCCGTGTCAGAAAGATGCGGAACGCCTCTGCAAGTATGCGGCGAGCCAAGCACGCGAGAAGGCGAACCGGCAAGCCGTAATTGCTGGCGGGAAACGCTACGACACTGACTCCGTACCTGTGGAGGACTAGGGGGCCTAGCTTACCATTTTGGCGAGAGAGTCGGACGGTCAAGCGCAAGGCACGAGAAGGGAGCAGACCCGTGGCTCTACTCGGTGCTCATTGTGGAGATGAAGGCGTCCGCCTCTCGGATCGATGCCTCCATCTCGCGAATCAGAGCGCCGATGTCCTGCTCCACGGTGGCCACTTCGTTCTGCAGGGATGCGATCGCCCGGGCATTCAGATTGTGCTTGAGGAAAAGCACCTGATCCCGGAACGCATCCAGAACGGGATCGATCTTCTTCTCCGCGCGCTTCATGGCGCCGATCAACTGCGTGTACCGGGAGCGGGTGTTTCGAAGTTTGCTTTCGCTGGCGCGTCGGAGACTGCGGCTCGTGTATTGCTCCAGTTCCTCCTCCCATTCCTCGAACAGAGCCTCCGCCACACGCTCCACATCGTCAATACGCTTGCTGACGTCCGCCGCACTCTCCTCGCTGGCCTCCAGTTCCGAACTCAGAGACGCGTACTTCGCCTGCAGGTTGCCTCCGTCCACCTTGACCACGGCCATGAACTCGTCGAGCGCAGACTGGAACTGCTCCTTGGTCTCCTCCTGGCTGTCCCGCGCCTTCTCCACCCGATCCACCAGAATGTCCCGCTTGTGAACCCCAAACTTCTCCATCGCCCCGAAATACATGGACTGACATCCAGTCAAGACCAGGATGGAGAGAGAAACGACGATGCTACGCTGAATGGCTCTTGTCATTGCACAAGTTCTCCAATTTCTCTATCCAGAAAATGCGGCACCATATACAACCGTCGAAATGTGCCACTACAATACGACCCGATTTCCTCTTCGCAAAACTGCTCAGCACCCCGCCTGTCCAAGAAAGATGGTGCCCATCGACGAGTGATGATATGCTTGCAGTGGTGGTGGGAATCAGCATGGCCTGGAACCAGTCCATCCACAATCACGGTTTATCCGTGCTCTTCTGCCACTCCCGCAAGGTGTCCAGAATCGCTTCTTCCCAGCAGTCAGGATAGATGAGGTTGGCCAGTTCGTGATAGGTGCTGCCAGCGCTGGTGGGGTTGTCCAGCAGCGCCCGGAATCCACTCCGCATTCCGCCCAGGCACTTCTCGTAGGTCTTGCCGTGGATGCCGCCCCAGGTCGTTACCCGGACCTTGTCGTCCGAAAGAAGCCGCCAGTGGTTCAGGTCCGCCGCCGGGCTTCCCATGATGCATAGTTCGTCCACGATCCCTTCGCGAGCGAGAGTGTCGGCATCGACGTACATCCAGCTGGCTTGTATCGGGTCGGCAATGCTCTCCGACGTCATCATCACAATCTTCTTGCCTGCCGCAGAGGCAATCTCTTTGGCCTCCCGCAGAAACTGAGTGAAGAAATCGGCCTTGAGCTGCACAAAGCGCATCTCGTCGAGAGTATCCGGCTTGCTCTCCCGCGGATCTTTGCCGTACTTCCTCTTGTAGGCCTCGATCACCGGCTTGTTGAACCCATAGCCACGCGCACCTTCGTTGCCGCCCCCCGACCCGCGCCCCGGCCACGGCGAATGCGAACGCGGCGAGAAGATGATGCCCTCAATGTCGTATTCGCAGAGCTCGCGCACTTGATCGAGGCGATATTTTCGCACCTCCGGATAGGCGTAGCACGGCACTCCCGGCACGTGCTTCTTGCCGTCACGACTCACCCACGTGTACTCGGGGTGTTTCTGGAAGAACTCCTCCTCGGTGGCGTAGTAGAGACTGTCGAACGACGTCACCCACGCGTAGCAGCGCATTCGGTGCTTGCGCGCGTATTTGGCACAGGAGGCAAGCGGATCGATCTGCCGCATCACCGCCGCCATTCGCGGGATCTCCGAGGGAATGCTGGCACAGCACCCATCGATCATGTCGCGTCCCTCGTATTTGGTGAAAACATTCTCGTAGGCGGGTGACATGACCTTGGTGTGATAGCAGGCGGCGCCGCACACCGAGACGCGGAAGAACACGCGGTCGTGCCCGAAATGCGCGCACAACGCCATGAGTCGGTCCATCTCCGCATCGCTGTCGCGCAGATCCCAGGTGTCGGTGCCGATGCAAATGTCGAAGAAATCCAGATTGGTGGTGAGTTCCTTGCCGGTCAGCTCCAGCACGGACTTGCCGAGGATCCGTGGCGCGGGAGGAATCGGCTCGCGCTTGGCCACAGGGGCAACCGGCGCGTCGGTGAGATGCGACACTGGCTCGATCTTCAGCTCGTCGATGGCGCCGCGCATCCAGCTGTGCCCCTGCTCGGAACCAACCCAGAACACCTCTCCAAACGTCTCGGGAAACTGCGTGCCCTTCGCCTGAGCCACCTTGACCCCGTCGATGAAGAACTGCGCCATGCCCATGCCCTTGTCGGCGGTGCAGACAATCTCGTGCCAGGTCCCGGGCTGCCACTGCAGCGGTCCCGTGGCCATCGAGAACCAATCGCCGCCGAAGTTCTTCCCCTTCGCACTGCCCTTGGCGTCGCTGATGAAAAAGACAAAGCTGTTGCTGCCGGCACGCTTCTGGATGCCGATCCGGTTCTTCATATTGGGCGTTTCGTGGTGGAAATACACCAGCCGCCGATAGAAGTAGTCGCTCAGCGCCTTCTCGTGCCGGACTCGCAGCGAAATGGTGAAGGCCTCCGGATGGAGCGGTGCAGCCGGATAGGACAGCGCTGCGGGACGCTCGATCAGCACGGCGCGCCCGTCAAGCCCTTCTGTGAAACGAACGTTGTCGGCCTTGACCGGCACCGTCCCTGCCTCGTCCGCCAATGTGCCGTCGAACCTGCAGCGAAAGCCATCCATCTCCTTGTCTCCCGCAATGGCAGCAAGAGTCATGCAGCAGGCTGCCGCAACACCGGCAAGCGCTTGAATCCGCGTCATGGCGCCGTCTCCTTCTCAAGCAGAACCCGAAACACCCATGTGTGCTTGCCGTACTTGTAGCGACAACTCCAGGCCGCTCCGCGCTCCGTCGCGCCATTCTTGATCATGCGCCACACGTAATTGCCTTCCGGATGCGTTGCGGGGGGCAGATGGATCCAGTAGCGCTGCCCTTTGCGAAGCGGCACTGGGGGATCGAACCGCGCGCTGACCCAGCGGTACGCGGGAGCATGGCCAAAATCCAATGTCTCGATCACAGTTTTCCCGAGGATCTCCTTCGTCGGCTTGCCATCCGCATCCGGTCGAAGCTCCACGCGCAACGGCGGCGGAAGCTCCCCTTTGCAGCCACGCAACGCCGCGTACACCTGCACCAGCGGGCATGCGCCATCGCGCGATGGCACGAAACTCTGCGCCACACCGTGCACAGTCGCTAGGTCGTCGCACTTCTCCGCTGCCGCCTCCTGATCCACCACAAACTCGCCACGTGCAATCGCCGCCTCCAGTTCCGTACGCAGCGTCTGCTCGTGTTCCCAGGCGGCCACGGCTTGGCGCACCCCGTTGAGGAGCGTCTCGGGATTTCCACCGAGAAGCCACAGGGAATCGCATGTCGGATTGGCGAACGTTTTCCGCGTGACGTGCTGTAGCAGCCCGGCAACCTGGTTCGGTTTGAGCGCGCGCTCGTCAAACCCCGCGCCCGCCTGCAGAGGTGCAGCTCGAAGCAACTTCAGACGGTGGTAGTTGAACCTTGTCCCGCCCCGGATACAGACCGTGTCCAGCGTCCCATCGCGAATCAGGTCGCGAACAGGCACGTACAGGCTCCGCGCGCTCTCGGGCGTCGTCTCGGAAAAATCGATCACAACTGCCAGGCGGCATCCGCCTCCCAAAGCCCGTTTGCGTTGCCGGACAACCTCCGCGAGGGCATCCCCTTCGCGCTTGAGCGCGAGAAGCCCGGTAAAATCCGCCTTTGGGCGGCTAGTGCCAGTGCCTGGAGGAAAAACCAACACAAGACCGACCATGCCGCGCGGCACCGTTCCCGGAATGCCGTGCAGATCATTGCGGCCACCAATCTCCACCCCTAGCCAGAGCGTGAAATCCAGAGCTTGCGCCCGCGTCGCCA
>JAGLDW010000810.1 GCA_023145395.1 Lentisphaeria bacterium
GACTTTTATTTTGAAAAACCCAACTCTCAATCGGAGGTCATCGACTGTATCGAACCGGAATTCTGTCTGGCCAGGGGGGATCAGGGTCCACTCTTCACAATCGGCTCTTACGAGGGCAAGTTCGCCTGCAGTGCTTGTGATGAGACGATTGAGAATGATTCGACAGCTTGGTACGACTTTAGCAGGGGGATGTGCCTATGTGCCAATGGTGGGGGCAACTTGCCGGGGCACCAGCTTTGCGTGCACATTCTCGACTCGGATCATCATTATAACATACTCATAGAGAAGTGGACCCAATGCAATGGAGGCGGTTTTGCCTACTTCCGGGATCGTGCAATTGGCGACGGCGTGGGCGATTCTTGCGACAATTGCCCCCTCCTGATCAACCCCGGCCAGGAAGACGTCGACGGGGACGGGCTGGGGGATCTCTGCGACAACTGCCCGGCCGTGCCCAACGCGGGGCAGGAGGACTGGAACGGCAACCGCCTGGGGGATGCCTGCGACAACTCGGACGAGGACAATTATTACGACGACGTGGACAATTGCCGCATTGTGGCCAATCAGGATCAGAGCGATGTCGACGGCGACGGCGTGGGGGATGTCTGCGACAACTGTGTGGACATGGCCAATCCGGATCAGGAAGAAAGCGAAGTGCTGAATGAGGAAATGATGGAGTACGTGCATCCCGATGGGGTGGGCAATGTCGAGGCGGACTGTGTTCAGCCGGATGTCTGCATCACGCGGAATGCGAATTCGACCTGGCCAATTTACATCGCGGGTTACATTGCTCACGACAGCAACGCGCCTTGGCGTTGGGCCTGTGGGCCATGTGCCGAAGTGGACGGCAGCACCCGATGGATGGAGACGTTTTGGTATAATGTTCAGAACTACTGCATCCCCACCCACTCCTATAACGACCTGCCGGGCACGAGCCAGTGCATGCACCTGACAAACCATGACCTGTATTACGACATCACCTGGCTGTCCTGGTCGCGGGACAACCGCGGTGGCTTTGCCTATCGGCGCACGGCACATCAGCCCGATGGCCTGGGCGACGTTTGCGACATCTGTCCCCTGCACGCCAATCCCTTGCAGGCCGACCTCGACGGGGACGGCCTCGGCGACGTCTGCGACCCCTGCCCGGCTTTGGCTGCCGCGCAAATCGACAGCGACGGCGATGGGCAGGGAGACGACTGCGATCCCTGTCCCCTGTCCGAGTTCGATGACCTGGACAACGATGGGCTTTGCGGCGACGTGGACAATTGCCCCAGGGTGGAAAATGCGGGACAGGAAGATGGTGACGGAGACGGTCTGGGGGACGCCTGCGACAATTGTCCGGCCGTGGCCAATCCGGATCAGGCCGAGAGCGAGATTGAGCAAGAGGTAAATTTCACCCACAACGACAACAGCGGAACCCAAGACTGCCTTGAGCCGGGCGTTTGCATCTACCGCCCCTCCAGCGGCGGCCCCCTGCTCTGCGATGGAAGCGGCGGTATCGAATGGGCCCAGGGAACTTGTGGTGCCGAGACGACGGCTTACTATGCCAGCATCATCCAGGCCAACGGCAACACCGAGAGCTACTTGTCCGCGCATGACTTCTGTCTGCGG
Source organism: Lentisphaeria bacterium (assembly GCA_023145395.1). Classification (GTDB taxonomy): domain Bacteria; phylum Verrucomicrobiota; class Lentisphaeria; order Oligosphaerales; family Lenti-02; genus JAGLDW01. The sequence goes on from JAGLDW010000810.1 coordinate 1,609, forward strand.
GTCAGCCCCTCCGGCAATTCCTACAACGTTAGGTTTACTGGTTGGAACGGTGGAAGCAACGACTATTACGTCTATTCTCGCACAAGCCTGCCCGACGGGGTGGGGGATGCCTGCGACACCTGTCCGACCCTGCCGGATGTCTTTCAGGCGGATTTGGATGGCGATGGCGTGGGTGATTTCTGCGACGATGGGGACGGAGATGGCCTTTTGGATATGGTGGACAACTGCCTCTCGGTGCCCAATCCCTTCCAGGAGGACATGGACGGAGACGGGGTGGGCAACCTCTGCGACAATTGCCCCATGCATGCCAACAACCAAAGCGATCAAGATGTCGAGGTTCAAATGTTCGACCATCCCGACGGCAGCGCGGCGCAGGACTGTTTCGCGGGCGGGGCGGTATGTCTGTGGCGAAGCAACTCGGGCGGCATCATCAACCTGGGCAGCGGAACGGTGGAGTGGGCTTGTGGTCATTGCACCACCCCAGGCTCGGCTTTTTACCCCAGCAACATGGATCTACAATCTCTTTGCATGGGCGGCGACATGGCGAATTTGGTGGGCCGAACCACCTGTCTGCGCGTGCCGGAGACGGGCGAGTACTGGAATGTCTTTTGGCAGGGCTGGCAGACCGATGGCGGAAATGCTTTCGAGTATGTGCGGTTCAGCTTTGATGGCGGAGACCTCTGTGACAACTGCTGGAATGTTTTGAATCCGGATCAGGCCGATGGCGACGGAAATTGTGGAGAGCCACCCTATTTGGCGGATCCGGCCTGTGGCGACGCATGCCAATAGATGCGTTTGTGGATCCTTTGCAAGACAGGAATTGAGCCATGAAGAAGACATTTTGGGTTGAAGCGACCATGCCACGCGCGGGCTGTCTGGTGCTGTGGGTGTCCGGCTTTTTGCTTTTGGCTGCCTGCGGTGGTGAAGACCCGGCTTCGCTTTGTGAAGAGGTGGCCGTCATCGACTGTGGAGATTTTAGCGACCACGCCCTGGTGTATGCGGATGCGGACGAGGATGGTTACGGTGACGACGCTCAGGCGGCCTGTCTCTGTGCGGCCTCGGCTCAGTATCCCGTACTGAAAGCCGGGGATTGCGATGACGCGGATGCGACCGCCAACCCCGCCGAGTTGGAGGCTTGCGACGGTCGGGACAATGACTGTGATGGGGATACGGACGAAGACTTCAGTTTTCCTGGGCCGGATGGGATACCCCTGAGCTTGGGCCAGATCTGCGGCCAGGGTGCCTGCGCCGGGGGTACGGTCGCCTGCACCGAGGACGGCCTGCGGGCTGTCTGCGACGGTGCCGGCAGCCCGACGGAGGAGGCCTGCAACGGCGTGGATGATGACTGCGACGGAGACACGGACGAAGGCTTCTTCCTTTTTGACGCCGAGGGGCAGCCCCAGTACACGGGCTCCCTCTGCGGCCAGGGTGTTTGCGCTGGCGGACAACTGGTTTGCACCGCCGATGGCGAGCAATTGGAGTGCAACAGCGCCGGGGCGGCTGGGCCCGAGGTTTGCAATGAACTGGATGACGACTGCGATGGGGAAATCGACGAAGGCTTTTTCTTTGTCGGTGCCGATGGAGAGCTTCGAACCAAGGGGCAAGGTTGTGGTCTGGGTGCTTGCGTCGGCGGTGTGCTGCAATGTGCAGCCGATGGATCCGGGCTGATCTGTTCCACCGAGACACAGGCCTTGCCTGAGTCCTGCAACGAAATCGACGATGACTGCGACGGAGAGGTGGACGAAGGTTTTGTCTTTGGCGACGCGGACGGGCGGATCAAGAACAAGGGGGCTGTTTGCGGCGTGGGCGATTGCGTGGGTGGAACGGTGGTCTGTGAAGGAGACGGCCATGCTTTGACCTGCTCCAGTCTGGACATGGCTTCGCTTGAAGCCTGCGATGGAGATGACAACGACTGCGACGGGGAGGTGGACGAGGATATCGACGATCCCTTGCTCAGCGATTGCAAGCTAGAGGGCCTTTGCGGCACCACGGGTGCCCATGTGCAGGCCATCTGTTTGCAGGGCTATTGGTACTGCGATTATTCGGGCGTGCCCGGTTACCAGGGCGGAGCGGAGCTGAGCTGCGACGGTCTGGACAATGACTGCGACGGGGAAGTGGACGAGGACTTTGATAACGCCGACGCCGACGGTTTGGCTGATTGCATGGACAACTGTGTCGATGTGGCCAACACGGATCAGGCTGACGGCGATGGAGACGGTGTAGGGGATGCTTGCGATCTCTGCCTGGGCCTTTTCGATCCGGAACAGTTGGACAGTGATATCGGCGGCTTGGACTTTTACTTTGAAAAACCCAACAGTCAGTCGGAGGTCATCGACTGTATTGAACCGGAATTCTGTCTGGCCAGGGGGGATCACGGTTCACTCTTCATAATCGGCTCTTACGAGGGCAAGTTCGCCTGCTGTGCTTGTGATGAGACGAATGATTCGACGGACTGGTACGACTTTAACAGGAGGATGTGCGAATGTGTTGGCGGTGGGAGTCACTTGCCGGGGCACCAGTTTTGCCTGCACATTCTCGACTCGGATCATCATTATAACATACTCATAGAGAAGTGGACCCAATGCAATGGAGGCGGTTTTGCCTACTTCCGGGATCATGCATTTGGCGACGGCCTGGGCGACGCTTGCGACAACTGCGTTTTTGAGGCCAATCCGGACCAGAGCGACTTGGATGGAGACGGTGTGGGGGATGTCTGTGACAATTGTCCGGAAGTGGCCAATCCGGAACAGGCGGACTGGAACGGCAACCGCTTGGGGGATGCCTGCGATAATTCGGATGACGACAATTTTTACGACGCGGTGGACAACTGTCCGGCATTGACCAACCAGGATCAGGCCGACTCCGACGGAGACGGTCGAGGCGACGCATGCGACAACTGCGTGGATACTTCCAACCCGGAACAGGAAGAAAGCGAGATGTTGAGCGGCATTGAGTATACGCATCCCAGCGGTGCGGGTTCCGCGGAGCAGGATTGTATTCAGCCGGATGTATGCATCACCAGGGATGTCTGGGGGCCGATCTTCGTGGCGGGCTATAGTTATGGGGATTCGGCCCAACCCTGGGCCTGGGCCTGCGAGTCATGTTTGAATATCGATGTCGCGACTGTTTGGTATTCTAAATTCGATCGGACTCTTTGCAGTGATTGCGCGGGGGGCTTCATGCCCGCGGTGGTGGGACAGACTTTCTGTCTGCACCTGCCTGACTACGATGAGTACTATGACGTGACCTGGTTGGATTGGGAACAAGGCGGTGGCGGCGGGTTCCGTTATCTCCGTTCCGCGGAACAGAACGACGAGTTGGGGGATGCCTGTGATATCTGTCCTTTGCACTACAATCCGGGGCAGGAAGAGAGCGACGGAGACGGGGTCGGCGACGCCTGCGACAACTGCCCGACTCTGGCCAACGCGGCTCAACTCGACAGCGATGAAGACGGCAAGGGCGATGCCTGTGATGATTGCCCATTCTCCGCCGATGATGACTCCGACGGTGACGGGCTCTGTGGCGACGTGGACAACTGCCTGACGGTGGGCAATCCAGCCCAGGAGGACGAGGACGGAGACGGCGTGGGGGATGCCTGCGACAACTGCCTGGGTGTGCCCAATTCGGAGCAACTCGAAACCGACGGAGACGGTCTGGGGGACGCCTGCGACAATTGTCCGCTATTGGCCAACGTCGATCAGCTAGACACGGATGGCGATGGTGTGGGGGATTTCTGCGACGACGGAGACGGAGACGGCCTGCTGGACCTGGTGGACAATTGTCCATGGGTGCCCAATCCCTTCCAGGAGGACCTCGACGACGATGGCGTGGGCAACCATTGCGACAACTGTCCGGCTTTGGCCAACGATCAGAGCGATGCGGATCGGCTGAGCGTTTTCTTCGAGCTGGCCGACGGGGCCAATGATCAGGACCATTTTTCGAACGGACTGGTCTCCTTGACCCGCGTCGGCACCGGCGGGATCTTCAACCTGGGTGATGCCATCGTGCGGTGGGCCTGCGGCGATTGCACGGCCCCGGGCTCAGGTTTTTATCCCAGCAATACGGATCTGGTGGATGTCTGTCTGGGCGGTGACTCGGGCAATTTGGTGGGGCGAACCACCTGCTTGCAGGTGGTGGACACCGGCGAATACTGGAACGTCATGTGGTCGGCCTGGTCGACCGACGGCGGCAACGGTTTCGCTTACGAGCGCCAAAGTTTCGACGGAGGCGACGCCTGCGACAATTGCTGGAGCGTGCTGAACGCAGATCAGGCTGATGGGGACGAGGACTGCACGCTTCCGCCCTATTCGGTCGATCCAGCCTGCGGAGATGCCTGCCCATAGGTCCTTTCCCCTTTGAGTTGTGGAGAAACTGCATGAATTGCATGAGATGCCTCGGCATGTTTCTGTTGGTGCCTCTTGCACTATTTGCCTGTGACGATGGGGACAAGTGTGCCGTCGTCTCGGTGGCGGATTGTGCTCAACATGTGGATTACGTTTTGTACTATCCGGATGTGGATCGGGACGGCTATGGGGATGAGGCTGCGGCGGCTTGTCTTTGCGAGGCGGACAAAAGCCATCCCCTGACTCAGGGCGGCGACTGCGACGATGGGGATCGGCGTGTGAATCCCGAGACGGCGGAGCAATGCAATCGTATTGATGACGACTGCGATGGGGAAACGGATGAGGATTTTGCGGGTCTGGGCGAGCCCTGCGATGGGCCCGACAGCGATCGTTGTCCGAACGGGACCCGGATCTGCTCCGCCGACGGCGAAGACAGCACCTGCAGCCCGGAGGATCCCAGCAATCTTGTTGAGTTCTGCAACGGCCTGGACGACGACTGTGACGGGGAGACGGATGAAGACTTCGGCATCGGCGAAGCCTGCGATGGCCCCGACGAGGACCAATGCGCCAACGGTTTTTGGATCTGTACCGCCGACGAAATGGGCTCCATCTGCGGGACTGAAGACCAGGAGGACCTCCAAGAGACCTGCAACGGGGTGGATGACGATTGCGACGGGCAGACCGACGAGGGTTTCGGCACAGGCGAAGCCTGCGATGGTCCCGACGAGGACCAATGCGCCAACGGTCTTGTGATTTGTACCGCCGACGAGTTGGGGGTCATCTGCGGCACCGAAGATCCAGAGGACATCGAAGAGATTTGCAACGGGCTGGATGACGACTGCGACGGGCAGACCGACGAGGATTTCGGCGACACGGACGAAGACGGCGTGGCCAATTGCGTGGACAATTGCCCAATCGATGTCAATCCGGATCAGGCCGATGCCGACGAAAACGGGGTGGGGGATGTCTGCGAGGGGCTCTTCGATGATGCGGATATAGATGGCGTGGATGACGAAAGCGACAACTGCGTCTACGTGCCCAATTTTGAGCAGCAAGACGGCGACGAAGACGGGGTGGGGGATGCCTGCGACAACTGCCCGGAAGACGCCAATTCAGATCAAGCCGACGTGGATCGGGTGGAGGTGACATTCGACCATGCGCCCTTTAGCCCCGCCGAAGACTGCGTGGCAGCCCGACCTGGTTTGCCTGTGGCGTGACGAGACCGGCCCCGTGGTCAACACGGCAGATGGGACCATGGAGTGGGCTTGCGGCGATTGTACGGCACCGGCATGCGATTTTTTTCCCGAGCCACTCGGATTTGAAGGGACGAGTGTTTCGCCGGCTACCTGCCGGATACGGTGGGCCAGACTACCTGCCTGCATGTTGTCGAGAACGACGCCTACTGGAATGTCACATGGACCAGTTTCCAGTCCGGCGGCGGCGGTGGGTTCGGCTATGTGCGGGTTAGCTTCGACGGTGGGGATGCCTGCGACAGCGCCAGAGGAGAGCCATCCCCATAAACAACCATCCCCAACCGGGCCGCGACGCACCACCGGTGGCGCAACCCACCGTCGAGGAATCCGGATCGCAAGCGTCTCCGGTGCCGTCCTCATCCGAATCCCCCTGGTCCGGGTTGGACTTCAGTCGGCAATTGTCGTCAACATCCGGCACCCCATCCTCGTCATCGTCCGGATCGCAAGGATCGCCCAGGCCATCTTCATCCGCATCCGCCTGAGCCGGGTTGGCCATGGCCGGACAATTGTCCTCTTCATCAGGCACGGAGTCTCCGTCCCGATCCCCATCACAGGAATCGCCCTGCCCATCCGCATCGGAATCCAGCTGATCCGGATTCTCCACCAGGGGGCAGTTGTCCGCAAAATTCAACAAGCCGTCGCCGTCGGCGTCCACATCACAGACGTCCCCCAGGCCATCACCGTCCGCATCTGCCTGATCGGCGTTGGCGGCAAGTGGGCAGTTGTCCAGGTCATTGCTCGCACCGTCCCCGTCCACGTCGGGATCGCAGGCATTGCCCTGGCCGTCGCCGTCGTCGTCCGTTTGATCCGGGTTGCTTAATGCCAAGCAGTTGTCGACGGCGTCATCCACTTCGTCGCCGTCCGAATCGAGATCGCAGGCGTCGCCCAATCCGTCATTGTCCGAATCCGCCTGGTTGGGGTTTGGTTCCAGGGGGCAGTTGTCCTGACAATCTTCAGCATTGCCGCCGGTGCATAAATTGCTGCCGTCGCCCTGGTTGATGCCATCCCCATCCATGTCTCCATCGCAGACGTCTCCTCGGCCGTCGCCGTCGATGTCGCTCTGATCCGCATTGCCGGTCCCCGGGCAGTTGTCCTCGGGGTCGGCGGTTCCGTCTCCATCCCGGTCCAGATCGCAGACGTCTCCCACGCCGTCCGCGTCCAGGTCGGACTGCTCCGAGTTGGGCCAATGGGGGCAGTTGTCGTCACAGTCGGAGGAGTTGCCGCCTGTGCAAGGATTGCCACCGTCCCCCTGGTTGATCCCATCCCCGTCCAGATCCAAAGAGCAGGCGTCGCCGACGCCGTTGCCGTCCTCATCCGCCTGATCGGCGTTGGGGGTAAAGGGGCAGTTGTCTTGGCAGTCCTCGCTTTGGCCTCCGCTGCATGGGTTTGATCCGTCGCCCTGCTCGATGGCGTCACCGTCGATATCCGAATCGCAGGCATCCCCGAACGCATCTCCATCCCGGTTGGACTGGGTCGGATTGTATTGCCAAAGACAATTATCCACCGCGTCATCCACGCCGTCGTCATCCACATCCAGATCGCATTCATCGCCGATGCCGTCGCCGTCAAAATCACCCTGGGAGGGGTTGGGGGTCATGGGGCAGTTGTCCTGGCAGTTGAGAAACGCGCCGCCGCTGCAGGGATTGTTGCCGTCTCCTTGCTCAACCCCATCTCCGTC
>JAGLDW010000811.1 GCA_023145395.1 Lentisphaeria bacterium
TGCAGCCAGAGCATGAACCCTCGGCAGTATACGTCTCGCAGGGTTCCATTGGCATGACGCCAGTCCCATGCTTCACACAACAGCTTTGAGAGCCGCCAGCGACTGGCTTGCGGGTTGCCGGCAATCAGATCACGAATGAAACGGACCTCATCGTGGCCTATTGTGCGTCCATGGTAGCTGATCGGCTCTTTCATGCGGCTGAACGTAGCAGCAGGAAAACCAGAATGCACGCTCTTTTTTCAACTTTTTTCGGGGCGCATCCGCAGACCGCGCCACATGGGTTTCATGGCACCCCGAGTCGGGTCCCCATTCCACACCACCAATTGAAGATCCCGTGCATCCAGTTCACGAGACGTGCCGCCTGACGACGCCGGCCACCACTGAAACCGCCCTTTGCTCAGGCGCTTCTGGCACAGCCAGAACCCCTGCCCGTCATAGACCAGGATTTTGATCGCCGTTGCCCGACGGTTGCGAAACACGAACACGCAGCCGGAAAAGGGGTCTTCGCGCAATACGTTGCGGCATACCCCGGCCAGCCCATCGATGCCCTTCCGGAAATCGGCGGGCTCAACCGCGACAAGAATACGCATCTGCGGAGTAATCGCAAGCATCTCACGCCTCCAAGAACGCGTCCTTCATCCAGGACCAATCCATCGTGGCGCGGTCCCGTACAGAAATCAGCATCCGTGTACCGTTGCTCTTCTCCAGTTCTACGACGCATCCGGCACGATCAGCTGCTGGCATGCCCTGCAACTCGACGAAGCGCGTCACTTCCGTGCTCGGATCCGACAGAGCAGGGCCAACGCGGCGTTTCAGAGCCGAATACTCCAGACCCACCGCACGGCTGACCGTATGCACGCCATGTTGGCGTGCAGCTTTGGTCGCCATCTTCCATAGCCGCTCAGGAATCCGATCACGCTTACTCTTCACGGCACGCCAGTTCTCGAAATGCGTCCGCACACCCTCGATCGCCGCCGGTAGATGCTTCACTCTCTGATCCTTCATCGGTCACCTCCTTGGTAGGCGACCAATCTACCGCCCGCGCCCTACACGGCGCATGCACGCTTACCGGAAGGACACGGTGGTCTGGTGTTTCTTCTTCAGTTGTTTCTCAACAACAAAGATTGCGAATGTGCTCGCCATCAGGAAACTGATCGACAGATAGTGCGGAATGTGGAC
>JAGLDW010000812.1 GCA_023145395.1 Lentisphaeria bacterium
TGTCGATCTTGGCGATACATCCGATGGCGATGTCGAAGATCCTGATGCCGACGACACTGGGATCACCGTGCTTGGAACAAGACAGCCTGCACTCAGCGTCGACAAACGCGTAACCGATGTCATTCGCGGAGGCTCATCCGTCGGCGTCGTTGATCCCGTGCTCTATGGCGACGTCATCGAATACACAGTCACCATTCGCAACGTAGGATTGGGCACAGCCTATGCGGTCAAGTTCACTGACACGCTCCCTGCTGGCTTGGAAACCGAAGCTGATGCCCCTGGAAATGCCGGCAGCTACGTCGTCACCGACCCCTCTGCGAGCGGCACACTCGCCGTTCCTGACGGAGCAAGTACATTCACGACATCACTCAACGCGACGATCACTGGTGGAGAAAGCTTGACCGCCATCTACACCGTTCTGGTTACGCCGTCAGCAATTCCTGCCATCAATCTCATCAACACGGTTTCTGCTGTTGGCGACGACGGTGCAGGAACGCCCATTCCTGAGGAGAACGCCTCGGTTGGGGACACAAGTGATGATGACACCGAAGATCCCGATGCCGATGATACCGGCATCGCCACGGTTCGAGTTGGCGCCCCCGCACTGGTCACTCGGAAATCAGTCGTTGCCATCAATCAGCTAGGCACCATACTTGAGACCGCGTTCGTTGAGCCCGGCGATATCGTCACTTATGAAGTCGGCGTGTCTAACGTAGGCTCTGGACCAGCGCAAAGCGTGAATCTTGTCGATATCCTGCCAACGGGCTTTGTGTACGAAGGAAACACATCTGCGGTTTGGCCATCGGGAACTTCGATAGCAGATCCAGCTGGAATACCAGGCCCCACACTCACCTGGACAATGAATGCCGATCTTGAACCAGGAGAGGAGCTAGTGCTACGTTTCGATGCTCAAGTAACTTCGGACATCGAACAGGGAGCTACCTACGTCAATATCGCAACTGCCACGGGTGAGGATTCAGCAGGACAGCCCATCCCGCCCGACCATCACGATGTCGTTCCCGAAGATGATGAT
>JAGLDW010000813.1 GCA_023145395.1 Lentisphaeria bacterium
GGGCCGTCGGAGACCAGAAGTTCGCCGGTGGTTGGCAGGGCGATCATGCTCCAGAGCGTGCTTGAAACGTGGGCGCCGCCATGGCGGCAGGGGGACCAGGGCTCGTGCGCGGAGAGAAGGTGCTTCAGGTCGTCCGCCGAATTGGGCGGAGTGGTCTGCGCCACCCATTCCAGGTATTCGTACCGGGCGGTGGAGATGCGTTTCCCCTGCGGGGTCCGGCGATCGGCTTGGAGCAGAGATTCCGTGTGGAAATGATTGGTGGCGTAGACGAAGCGCTCGCTCCGCCCGCGCACGGCCAGCACGGGCACGGCTGCCTCGAGGACCGCTGTGTCGCCAGCGCGATCCGCCACGATGACGTTAAACCCCTTGCCCGTGAGCGGCGCGGCATTCAACTCCGTCAGGAACTCCGCCGTGCTTCGGGTCTGCCGAAGCGCGAGGAAGGACCAGGGGCGAATGTCGATGCGCGGCCCGGTTCGCTCGAACACGGACCCGACGCTGCCGTGCACGGTCGCGACCCCCTCCGCATTGCAGGCGTCCAGACCGCTGAGCCAGCCGGCATAGGTCACCTGCAAAACAGGGATGCCTCCGTCGTCGGGACAGGATTCATGCACGAGAAAATGAAAACGCTCTCCGGGAGGCGCATCGTTGTTCTTGGCGGCGATCGGGCCATCTGCGGACTCCGCAAGCGCCATGGGCGTGCAGCCGACCGTGGGCCCACCGGGGTTGTAGTGGTTGCAGAGCAGGATCTGCCCGTAGGGGATGTCGGCGCCGGCGGCGATCCCCTGAAGCTCCTGCCGGAGAGCAGGAGCATGGCGCTGCAGACCGATATCTGCGGACTCCGCAAAACCGGGAGCTTTCGCGAGCCGTTCGGCGACATTCCAGAGCAGCAAATTGTGCCGAATCTCCTCCCGAGCCTGTTCCCCGTACTGCCGGCCCATCTCGGTGGGGGAACCCGCACACTCGATCTTGCGCATCATGAACTGCCTCCATTCTGTACCTTAGATCGACTCGGAAATAACGAAGAGAAAGATATTTCTCGCTTCGCTCGAGCTGAGACAAACCCCTTTGAAAAGCGGCTTTTTCTCAGACTCTTTTCCTCAAACTGGTATTCCCTATCGTCACGCAGAACTACTTTATTCTGGCTTCGGGGTCCTTGTGCGCTGCTGCTGATCGAACGCCACGAGATCGGCGTAGCGCACGCCGACGCCACCGAAGAGGTCCAAGGCACTGCCCACCGTGACATCCAGCCGGTCGTTTCCCAGCGTCTGGACGCACTCGACGTCAGGCATGCTGCGCACCCCTCCCGCATAGGTGGTGGGGATCGGCGTCCACTGGCCAAGCGCTTCGACAAGCTCCGTTTCCACGCCCGCCTGCCGTCCTTCCACATCCACGGCATGGATGAGAAACTCGGCGCAGCTCTCGGCCAGTCGTCCCAGTGTGTCGGCTGACACCTGGAGAGAGGTGAACGTCTGCCAGCGGTCGCATACGACCGTGTAGCCGCTGGAGGTCTTGCGGCAACTGAGATCGAGGACCAAGCGCTGCGAACCGACCGCGCGCACCATCGCCTCGAGACGCTGCTCGTCCAGTTCCCCGTTGGCGAAGACGTAGGATGTGACGATGACCTTGCCCGCGCCCGCGTCGAGCCACCGAGCGGCGTTGCCGGGGGTGATGCCGCCGCCGATCTGCAGGCTGCCGGGATGCGCGCCAAGCGCGGCCGCAGCAGCAGCCTCGTTTCCCGGCCCCAGCTTGATCACGTGCCCCCCTTCGAGCCCGTCGCGCCAGTAGAGATCCGCGAAAAAATCCGCAGGCTGCTCGCTCTCGAAATTGGTGGCGGGAAGTGTGCCGGGGGCGTCGCTCAGCGTCGCTCCGACGATCTGCTTGACTTTGCCGTCATGCAGATCAATGCAAGGGCGGAATCGCACAGTACGTTTTCCTTCAGGGCACTACGTAGCCCAGTACTCGGCCAGTTTGGTGTTGCTGACTACAGGCGCTTTCTTGAAGTCGCTGGTGTAGGCGAGGTATTCATCGACCGTCTCCGCGACAGCCCAGGCGTGGTACTCGTCGGCGGCGAGCGCCGCTTCGGCATAGCACGCGAACTCCATGTAGCCCTCGTCGCGGGCTAGATCGATGGGTTCGAATGTGACCGTGTTCAACGCGGTCACATGCTGTAGAATCTCGACGCTTGGCGCGTAGCGGAAGATCTTGGTGATGTGGGGGAAGGCGGTGACGAATCCAACCCCCTCCAACCCCGTATTCACCAGTCTGCTCTCGAACTGCGCCACCGTCTGCTCGCAATGGGCCCACTCGCAGCGACTGGGGTCGTCCCGCCCCACAATGCTGACATAGTAGATTTTGAATACGGACCTGCCACCGGGCGGACATAGTATTCGCACATCGACCACTCTGGCGTCATAGCTATTGCATGGTGTAATCTGCACGGCCGTCACCCTTTCTTTTCTGCAGGACGCTGATCCTCGATCACATCACGTAGCCGAGCCGCATCCTCGTACCGTTCCTCGGCCACGGCGCGTGCCATGGCATGTTCAAGCGTCCCCACCTTCGATTCCTCTCGCTCTCCGTCCTCCTCTGCCTCCGGATGCTCCCGGTCATGCTGCAGAATATCCTCGGGCCTGACTGCGGCCGCATTCATGACCGCCGCCGCGACATGGATCGGGGCGCCCGCGCCGAGGGCGAGTGCGACGGCGTCGCTCGGTCGAGCGTCGATGCACAGATTCCCACCCCCCCGCTCAAGCTCGAGCGTGGCGTGGAATGTATGCTCCTCCAGCTTGACGATGCGAACTCCGCGGATGCTGGCGCCAAGCTCGTCCATGATGTTCCGCATCAGCTGGTGGGTCATGGGGCGCGGAACCCCGTCATTCTCCGCCTGGGATTGAAGGGCCTGCGCCTCGGAGGGGCCGATGAAGATGGGAAGCAGACGGGAGTCGTCGATGGATTCGAGTAGCATGAAGCAACCGATCTCGGACACTCCCACTTTTTTGAGACGAACTTTGACCATGGGCGCTAAATAAGCTCTCCCAGTTTTGCGTTATGTCTACTGTGTGTAGTATACCGTCCAGTGACGTGGAAGTGCAAACAAGAGAGCCCCGTATCCAGGCCGCCCCCCAGGACACCGCAATGCTCAGCGACAAGCATGTACTCATTCTCGGAATCGGCAAGAGCGGCTTGGCAGCTGCGGAGCTGGCGGCCGCCAATGGCGCGCGGGTCACGGCCATCGACCAGGGGGACGACGACCCGTTGCGCGAACGCGCCGACCGCCTCTCGAAACGCGGTGCCGAGATCCGTCTTGCATGGGGTGATACCGAGAGGGCCCCAGCCGCCGATCTCGCCGTGATCAGCCCCGGTATCGCCCATGACAGCGTGCTAGGCGCTCTCGCTCGGAACGTGGGTTGCGAGATCATCTCGGAGCTGGAACTGGGCTACCGCTACTGCTCCTGTCCGATTCTCGCCGTCACGGGAACAAATGGAAAGACGACGACCGTGGAACTGCTTGTGCACTGCCTGCGCACCATCGGGGTGAACACCATGGCCGCGGGCAACGTGGGGCTGCCCCTCTCCGCCATCATGAAAGAGTCCGCCACTCTGGACTGCGCCGTCGTGGAGGTCAGTTCGTTCCAGCTCGAACACGTGAGCCGGTTCCAGCCCCTGGCGGCCGCTCTGCTGAATGTCACGCCCGACCACTACGACCGGCATGGTTCCCACGAAGCCTATCTCGCCGCCAAACTCAGACTTTTCGCAAACATGCGGGACGGTGGCCGCATTGTCCTGGGTGGATCGTTGCTCGACGACCCAGCGGTTGTGGAGCACATGCACCGGATCGGAGGTCGGCCTCTCGTTTTCGGAGAAGCGGGGGATTCGAGAGCCGATTTTGTCGTGTCTCAGGAGGGTACGCTGGTCCGGAGACAACCGGATGGTGGGAAGTGCTCGGTCCTGCTCGGTGAGGACGAGCTGCGCTTGCCTGGCCGCCACAACCTACAGAACCTCCTCGCCGCATGTGCTCTGGCCGAAGCCGCCGGATACGATCCGCGGGCCATCGCCCAGGCCGCCAGAAGCTTTGTCCCCCAGTCCCACCGCCTGGAGACGGTGGGACGTCACGATGGAGTGTGGTTCGTCAACGATTCCAAGGCGACCAACCCCGACGCGCTGCTGCAGGCGCTGCAGACGATCGGGCCGAAAATATCGGGCAAAGTGTGGCTTCTCGCCGGGGGCGTTGACAAGGACGTTCGCTTCTCAATGACGACATCCGCATTGGAAAAATGGACAAAAGGTGTTTTTCTCATGGGGAACGCGCGAAATCGGATGGCGGAGCAGTGGAAACCGCATGTTTCCTGCCGTACCTTCCAAACGCTGGAGTCAGCGTTTGACGCCGCCGTCGAGGAAACCTCCCCGGGAGATGCTGTTTTGCTCTCTCCGGGGTGTGCAAGCCAAGATATGTTTACAGATTATGCAGAACGTGGACGGATGTTTTGCGAGCTAGTGAAAAGGAGATATGGGGAATGAAAATGTCGGTCATGAAAAAAACATTCGGAAGGACTGCGTCTTTGGCGACTGTCCTGTGTGCCTTGGCGATGCTGGCTGTTGGTTGCAGCCCAAGAATTGGTATTCTTGACAGCCGCGGCGGTATCATCCCCGCCCCCTATATGACACCGCCTGCCACAGCGGGCAGATTGTCCCCCATCGTTGAAACGCCTTTTGCCGCGACCCCATCTCCCGCCGTCGTGGAAATGCCCGCACCCGAAGAGGCGCTGCCACCTCCCGCACCCCCTGTCGAGGAACTGGTGCTGCCCGCGAAGCCCAGGGTGGAAACGCTCACATACACGGTCAAAAAAGGCGACAACCTCTGGGACATTGCCCAGATGTACGGTGTGACCTTCCAGAACATCGCGGCCGAAAACAACCTGGATCCCGAGGCCGTGCTCACAGTGGGCAAAACACTCACAATTCCCGCGGGAGGACGTTTTGTGCCTCTTGAGGACAGGCCCAAGATCAAGGCCACCACAGAAGGTGGAACCAGTGCCAAGCCCAAGGCAGGCTCGACCAGGAAGACTGGCGGCATCAAGCGTATGGCCATCCCGGCCAGTGGGGTCTACAAGGTCAAGAAGAACGAGAGTCTGTGGGTCATCGCCCGCAAGTTCGGAGTCAAGGTCGCCGATTTGAAGGAGGCGAATGGACTTCAGACGGACAGGTTGCAGATTGACCAGGAGTTGATCATACCGAAGGGTGCTGTGAAGAAGGCGGCGGCTCCCACGAAGACAACACCCACCACTGCAAAGCCGGCGGATCCTGGCTTGGCGCCACTCAAATTGGACGACAAGCCCCTTCCTCCTCTGCCTCCCACAGTGGTCGAGAATGTGGAGGACAAGCCGAAGGTCGTTGTCGACGACAATCCACCTCCCGCACCGCTAGCAGTCGAAAAATACCCGAAAAAACTGCCACACACCATCTGCAAGGATGAGACTCTCGGATCCATCGCCGAGATGTATGGCACGACCATAGCGGCAATCCTCCAGGAAAATCCCCAAATCAAGACCGATGCGGACCTGAAGGTGAACGAAAAGATTCTGGTTCCCTATAAGTAGCGCTCCCCATTCTGCTCGGTAGCCATTGCGTCGCATGGCTGCCAACGGATATGGAGGCACATGCACACCACAGGTTTGGCGGCCATGCGAATGGACGGCAAACCTGTGCTTTTTGTAGAGGATACATACCCATGCCGGGAATTGCGTGCGGAATCATCGGTCTCCCAAATGTGGGCAAGTCAACCCTCTTCAACGCTCTGACTCGCGCGGATGCCAAGACGGAAAACTATCCGTTCTGCACCATCGATCCGAATGTGGGGGTGGTCGAGGTCCCCGATGAGCGATTGAACCGCATCAACGAGGTGGAGAAACGTCCCAGCGCCATCCCGGCTATCATCGAGTTCGTCGATATCGCGGGCTTGGTCGAAGGCGCCTCCAAGGGAGAGGGTCGGGGCAACCAGTTTCTGGAGAACATCCACCACGCCGACCTCGTTGTGCACGTGGTGCGAGCCTTCGACGATCCGAACGTCGCCCACATTCGCACGGACCTCGATCCGCTGGACGATATCCGAATCATCAACCTGGAGCTGATTCTGGCGGATCTTGAAACGGCGGAGCGGGCACTGGAACGTCATCAGCGCAAAGCGCGCGGACGGGACAAGGACGCAGAGAGAGCTGTCGCTGTCCTCGAACCGATCGTCGAGCAGCTCAACAACGAGCGACCCGTGCGCGGCTTGGACCTCGATCCATCCGTCCTCGCCACACTCGACTGCCGGTTTCTAACCGCCAAACCCATGATATACGTGGCCAATGTGGGCGAGGAGGATCTGCCCGCGATGGAAAATGCGCATGTTGCGGCGATCCGCGGACTGGCCGAAGCGGACGGCACCGTGTGCCTCCCAGTCTGCGCGCGCATCGAGGCCGAACTGGCGGAACTGGACGAGGACGAAGAGCAGGAATTTCTTGACGACCTGGGGTTGGAGGAGGACAGCCTGGCCCGAGTCATCCGGCTGTGCTACCGCCACTTGGGACTGCTCAGCTTCTTCACCGTCGGCGACAAGGAAGTGCGTGCCTGGACGACTCGGACCGGCGCCACCGCGCCAGAGGCCGGCGCCGTGATCCATGACGATTTCAGAGAGCTTTTCATCCGTGTCGAAGTCATTGCCTTCAACGATTTTGCAGAGCGTGGTTCGCGACATGCCGTCCGTGAGCATGGCCTCATGCGGATCGAGGGGAAAGAATACATCGTGCAGGATGGCGACATCCTCTTCTTCCGAATTGGCCGTTAAGGGGTCGGCACGAAAATAACGTACCATTTTGGCGAGAGCGTCGGATGGTCAGACGCAAGGCACGAGGAGGGCGCAGACCCGTAGGTCTGTAACCGACGAGCAACGAAGCGGATGGCCGTGCGCCGCCTCGCCCCGTAGGGCTGCGTCCCTTTTGCC
>JAGLDW010000814.1 GCA_023145395.1 Lentisphaeria bacterium
GGCGCCACATCGTCTGAAAATGACAAGTCTCCCGACCGAGTGTAGAGATAGTTCAGGTCGCTCGTGGTGGTGCCATCGCTGAAGGTGACGGGGCCGGAACCGATGGCACCCAGATCGCCGACGAACATCTCCATATCGTCCGGAACCTTGTCCACGACCACCGTGGTATTGCTGTCCACGGTGCCGTTACCCACATTGGTGGCCGTGATGGTGTACTCCATGATCGCGCCGGGAATGGCCTTTGGATTGGTCAGGCCCGGTGCCGAGACGATATCGACGGACTTGAGCAGTATTAGATCGGGGTACACGACTGTGATCGTGTCTGTGACAGTGTCCGTGATCAAGTCGTCGTCCGTCGAGGTGGCCACGGAGATGATGGTCGCGGTATCCCAGCCCTGTGCAAAAATAGGCACTTCGTATTTGATGAGGATATAGCTGGTTCCACCGGAGCTTACGGGCCCAGTATCGACCGTGCCGTAGCCGGAGTCGCCCGTGCCGTCGTTGTCGATGAGCGGCGTGTCCGTACCGGCGTCGTACACGCCGTTCTGGTTCACGTCCTTGTAGAATGTGACAATGGGAGAGAAGTCACCGCTGTCCGTGTAGGTGAGATCGTAAATGTCGGTGCCATTGCCGTTGTTCTTCACCGTGTGTGCAATCCAGATGGTTTCGCCCGGTATGGCGGTGTCGCTCTCGTCGTCGATGTAGAGGAGGGCTGCGTATTGTGTGCTGGCTGCGCCTCCGCCGCAACCGGCGAGGTTGTCGTCCACCTGACTCACGAACGACGCCGCGCCGGGCTGGGAGTTCATGCTCGACACGTGGAACGTGAAGGCACTGCCGGCGGTGACTCCGAAGATGGTCCAGGGAAGTTTCCACTCCATGACCAATCCATCATCCGCGCCCGAGGTGACGCCCCAGTTGCCGGAGTAGTCGGGATGGCCTGGTGACGGCAAACCGAGGATGGTGCCCGGCAGGGTGTATCCATCCCCGTAGCCGTTGCTGTCCACCATGCTGTCGCCAATCGTGTTGTTGATCGCGTTGTAGGTCCCCAGATATATCTCGACCAGGCCAGTGTTTCCCTGCCAGCCTGCGACGACCACTGGTTCACCGTTCTCCATGTACCCATCGTTGTCGGTGTCCGCGTAGTAGATGAAGCGCTGCACATTGTTCGCCGAGGCGGCCCGTCGCGTGTAGGCTGCGAGGTCGGTGCTGTCCCAGGTCCAGGCGAAGTGCATCAGGTCGCGCCCGGTGGATTTCACGGGGGCATCGCGGTCGGGTTGTGGCTGGTATACCGTTCCGCCGGCCGTGGCTCCATCCCGGCTGTTGTTGTCAAGATCGCCGAGAACGCCCCCGCTATTGCCGGCCGAGGTCAGTCCAGACGTCCAATCCGAGATGTCTCCATCGGGCGTGATGGTTCGGAGCGTGAAGCGCCCGTCTTCCCGACCGCAGGGGGGCAGAGTCTGTGCCTGCACGCAGGTCGCGCTGAACCAGAATGCCAGTGCGACGAGGCAGATGGTGATGGATTGTAGACGGGTAGGGTGCATGCGTTTTTGGGAGCCAATCTCTGTCCGGGTAGGTGCGCTGGGCCCCAGTGCACCTTGTCTTGCGGGGCCGCTGGTGCAACAGGGCCCGTCGCACCTACTTGCGTTGCGCTGTCCGCAGCTCGCGGGTGCGCTCGTCCTCCAATATGTTTCTTTTCTGAAAAAAGACATTAGTCCGTCCTCATTCCGACCCATTTGGCGAAGGCCTTTCCGGTGTCCTGGTCGAACTTCAGTCGGAACTGCACGTAGAAGCCCTGGGTGGTATAGTTCGTCTCCGAGAAGTCCTCGTCATAGAATCCGACGACATTGTAGCCGACGCTGATCCAGGTGTTGGTCACGGGGCTGAACCCGATTGTGGGTCCGCAGGAATAATCGACCACATTTGCGCCAAGGGTGTGCATTGCGTTGGCGGCGAACCCGATGTCGATCCGCTTGGTGATGTCCGTGCGCAGTTCGAATCCGCCAAGCTGGCTGAATCCGGTGTACGTGTCGTCTCCCACCGTTGTCCCCACGTATTTGCAGGCGTACCGGAATGCGGCCTGGAAGGTGTCGGTCGGCAGCCAGTTCGCGTCCATGTGCTCCACCACTTTCCAGGTCGTGTTGTCCAGCGCATCGCTCGTCATCTCATCGTAGATGAAGTCCAGGCGGTTGAAGAGGATCCAGGGGGAATCCAGAGGGCGGTAGGAGAATCCGAAGCGCAGGTCGCTGCTCACGGTTCTTGTGCCGCTGTCCTGGTGTGTGTCGAACACGTTCAGACTGAGCGACATGTTCGTTCTCTCGTGCACCTCGCCGATGACACCCGTGAAGAAGTTCCACTTGTCCTCCGTTTCCGCAAAGCGATGCTCGGTGCGTCCTGTCCACGTCCATTTTTCCGCCCGTCGCGTGGCACCGAGGTAGACGGCGGTGAAGTCTTCGTTGGCGCCGGACGACGCTGTGGTGTCGTTGTTGAAGGTCGAGCTGCCGGTATCGCCCTCGAACTCGTCGTCCTCTTGGAGCGTCCGGCTCGCGTCGACTCCCGCGTCCAGGCTCCAGAGTTCGTTCACGGCCCATTCCTGGTCCA
>JAGLDW010000815.1 GCA_023145395.1 Lentisphaeria bacterium
AGGGTGGCTCCCTGCCAGAGCGTGGTGTCGATGCCACCTCGGATGGAGCGCGTGGAGTATTCTTCTCCCTTGGTGATCTCGTATTGCCCGTACAGGCTGACGGCGTCGGTCAAGGCATAGTTGGCGCCGAAGATCGTGCGTGTCGGGTAGTCGCTGTTGTCGTTCTTTTCGCCCACGGACTGATAGCGGTCCACTTGGAGCTGCAGTTTGTCGTCGAGGAGGCTGTAGCCCAGACCGGCCAGCACCTGGTTGGACTGAGTCACGGTGCCATCAACATCGTCGCGGGCCATCAGATAGCCTCCGCGGAGTGACAATTTACCGATGCCGTATTCGAGTGCCGTTTCGGCAACATCTCGTTTCCCACCCGTCTCAAGATTGTCGATGTGATAGAGGTCCGCATTCAGACTGAGCCGCTCGGCCAGGCGCAGAGTGCCATCCGCACCGAACTTTCGGGTTCCACCTTCGCTGCCATTCTGATGGCCGAGCCCGAAGTCGCCGTCTTGTTCGCGGAGGTAGAGCCTGCCGTCGAGCCATGCTGAGCGCTGGGTGATTTCGGCGAGATAGGCATCCCCCGAGGAGTCGTCGCCGCGGTCGAGATCGATGCTCGTGCGGGCCGCCTCCAGCGTAAGCTCGAGTGTGTTTGTGAGTTTGAAGGTGGCGTCGGCGCCGGTCAGGTCGCTGGAACTGCCGACCGCTCCCTCGTGGATCTGCGTGACGCCGACCTCCACTCGATCCTTGAACAGGGTGACGCTGCCGCGTCCGCCGGCCGTCCAGGATTTGTCGCCCCCATCCTCTGATTCATATTCGATGATGATGAAAATGGGGTTCAGAGCGCCGTCCTTGCTCATGACCGGGCGTTTGAACCACAGGGTTCCGTCATCGTAGTCGATATTGTAGTCGACATGGCGTGTCATCTCCTCGTCAGAGAGAATTCTCTCGCTGTGCAGCCGATCCCGTGTCTCAATGCGAATCTTCTCGGAGTTCCGCACGAGATTCCGGCGCGAGAGCTTGTAGAGGCCGGATGTTCCATCGCCCCGGATCTCGTCTCTGACGAATGCCTGGTTCGTCTCCGTCGCGAACGCGTTGTAGCTGAAGATCCTTCCCTTGTATTCGGATTTGAATCCGTTGAGGCTGCGTCCGTAGCGCGACAGTTCGGTGACGTCGAGGCCGGTGTCATAGTCTCCAAACATTGCATAGAACTGTCCGCGTTCGAGCTTGACGTAGAGCTTGCGCTGGCTGGCGGCTTCGTAGCCTTGTTCGGTCTCATCTCCGTAGAGTGTGTAGTATTCGTCCGGATCGATGGTGCCGTGCAAGCTGGTCACGCCGTCTTGGCTCTTTTTCTTCTCGCTGTCGTAGGCAATGGTCAGCAGGAAGTCGCCCTTGATCTTGCCCTTGGCGAAGAATGCCACGCGTTTGTCGTCGAAGGTGTACTCGTCTCGCACGTCGTCGTCGTCGAATGGCTCCAGGTGCGCATTGAGCGTGCTGTAGCCGGCCGTGCCCTCGGCGACTCCGACCATAATCCAGTCGCGCATTGCGGGCTTGAGCCAGGCGTGAATCTCCTCGTCGTCCCGCTCGAAGAGGGGAATCTCGACGATGGCGTCGCCGCTCTGGGTCGTGGGCTCGAGCTTGATGATCGCGATCCCCTCGTTGTTGACCTGGTAGCGCGGGCTCACGTTCTGGTTTCTGCTGAACAGCGCCTTGTCCGCCTCGCTGATCTGTTCCAGCGCTTGATGGGGAGGACGGACTTTGTACTCGCCGAGGACGCCGGGGCGGATTGGCTTGCCGGAGATGTCCGTGAGCAGGATGGCGATCTGCGGCACGGTCTTGCCGTCGGCGACCAAGATTGATTTTTCAGGAACAAACTCGGCCTTGACGGCGGCGCCCGCGTAGTGGACAGTGCACTCCAGACGATTCGCCTCGTCGCCGTTCTTGTCGAGAATGACCGCCACCAGGTGGTTGGTGCCGTCGATGATGTCGACGCTGCGCCAGCGGCTGACGGCGAGGGTCTTCGCCTTGTTCCGCTTGGTGCCCTCGAAACTCAGACCCCGTAGCTCACGATCGTTCACAAACAATTTGACCTTCTGCTTCACCCCATGCTTGACGGTCACTTTGATGGCGGGGATGGAGGGGTTGAACCCCGGAGCGGGATCGATCCACTCCGTGCCGGGCTTGAGCTGCTCCATCCATGCTGCGGTGAAGACTGCTGGCCCCGTCGGCCTGTTCCACGCCTCGCTTTCTTCCTTCTTCGGCTCTTGCAGCGCCATGGTGGCGGTCACTCCTTCCTCGGGGGGATCCAGAATGGGCAGTTCGGCCTTCGGCAGGCGGTTGTTCTTCTTGTCTGGGGCGTCGAACAGGAGCATGACCTTGATCTTGGCATCCGCCGCGATCTCCCCGTCCACAGGGGTGGGGATCACGATGTTCCTCTGCCAGGTTTCACCGCTGGCATCGCCCAGGCGCAGAGTCACAACTGGCCCCGTCGCCTTCGCCTCGAACGGCTGACCGTCCACTGTGATGCCGTCCGCCTTCGCCTGGAGGGGCTTGGGCAGCATGACCATGAGTCGGAGATTGCGGACGGGAACGGTCCGGCCACTCAGGTTGACGCTCGTTGTGAAGCCGTGCTCCGTCTTCTCGCCGTTCAACGTCATGCTGACTCCCGGCTCCATGCCCTCCTTTTCCACGACCCAGAAATCGGCGCGCCAGAGCCCCGCGTTCTTCATATCGACAAACTGCGAGTAGGGGCGATTGGCGAAGCGCGTGTTCTCAGTGGCAACCGGCTCGTACCTGTCGGGAAGTGTGAACAGATCCATCTGCGCCACGTGCGTCCCCGCGCTCACACCTTCGATGTGATAGAGCCCATCCTCGTCGGTCGTCACGTAGGTTCCGTCTTCGAGATAGATGCGCACGCCCTTCACTCCCTCGGCCGGTCCGCTGTTTCCAGGTGCCTCGGGGTCGTCGGGATCGGGACGCACAGCCACGCGCCCGACAAGGATCCGTTTCCAGTTCAGATCGTCGATCACGCGCACCGTGGCCTCGGCCAGATTCGAGCGCAGACCCTTGTCTCCGGCGAGAACGATGGTGTTTGTCGCCGGACCCGGCTTCGCGTGTGTGGTCACCTGGACGACGTAGTGCATGGAGACGCTCGTGCTCGGGGCGAGGGTGCCGATTGCGAAGGTGAGAGTGCGGCCATCCTTGGCAATGTCGGGGTCAGCCACCTTTGTCTCGTCCATATAGGTGGAGCCGGACATGTAGCGAAAGCCGCGGGGTAGCACGTCGGTTGCCGTGACAGTGGTGATGTCGGAGGCGGTGGCGTTCTCGAGGGTTACTTGATAGGTGACGAACTCTCCGATTCCGATCGTGTCCTGCCCGACTTCCTTCCGGACGAAGAGGCTTCCGATGGAGGAGGGATCGATGGGGATGTCGATGCGCATGAACGGCGCTGAATTGACGACGAAAGGCCCAAGCCGGGAACCGGGGACGATCGCAAATGGCGCTCCGGGAAGTGTCTGCAACTGTGCGGTCGAGACGTCCGACGGGGAGGTGTATCCCGCAGGTGGAATGACCTTGAGCTGGTAGTTTCCTGGCTGGATAAGAGGGAAGCGGAATCCACCGTCGGGGAAGTCGTAGATTCTGCCACTGCCGTCCTTGATGGTGCCGCCGCTCGTGACGATTGACGGGAACGAACTGACCCCATCGTCCCCCTTGACGATGGCTGGTGCGTTGGTCGTGGTGTCCCAAAGCGTGACCTCCGCATCGTTTACGGGCAAACCGGTCCGGCTGTCGAAAACGATGCCGAAAGGATCGACCAGAAGGTCTGCTTTGGCGAGATCCGTGTGGTCGACCGGATCGTTGTAGGATGCGCGAATTGTGCTGTTGACGGTCACACTCAGGCTGCCGTCGTAGGGGATGGCGTTGCCTGTGCTCGTCTGGACGTAACCAGTGAATATGCCAGTGTTGGGACCCGTTTCCGTGAGCTGGACGATTTCGGTCTCGGCGCTGTCCTCCACCTCGATCCGGATCAGGACGGTTTCGACTGTGTTGGGGTCGGTGTTCTGATCAAGATCTTCAAGCTCCAGGAAAACGGGGGTGCCGGCGTGGATGATCTGCACGGGAAGCAGGTCCACGTCCTGATCGACGGGGATGGAACCATTCGAGTCGACGGGCACGGTGCTTGTGTGGAGGGTGCCGTTGGGACCGTCGAGATAGTGGGTCGTCGATACGTGCTGGGGAACCGAGCCGCTCGCACCGGGCGCGTGCAGATGGAAGGTGAGTGTGGAGGGAGTCCGGTCGCGCACAACAATGCGGACTGTGTTGCTGGGGATCGTCCGTACCGTGCCGGAATCGCTTTCGTACTGCACGTGGGCGGTGTTATCCAGCACCACCCCCGCCGCCCAGGCGGTTTGGCCAAAGACGGGAAGCAGGGCGGCCAACAATGTGGCCCAGATCCGCCCCAGACCCACAACGTGAACATGTGCGCTCCGAGTAGGTGCGCTGGGCCCCAGTGCACCCGTATACACGCAACTTGACCGTGTGCTCCGAGTAGGTGCGCTGGGCCCCAGTGCACCCTGTCTTCCGGATACGCTGGTGC
>JAGLDW010000816.1 GCA_023145395.1 Lentisphaeria bacterium
GCACGGGTGAGGCGGTTCTGTTTGAGGGTGAAGTGTTTGTTGGTGCGCAGGTCGTAGATCCAGACGGTTTTCGTCCACGCCGTCTCACTGGCGGGTTTGCGGTCGAAGAAGATGACGTTGGCCTTGACGCCTTGGGCATAGAACAGGCCAGTGGGCAAGCGAAGGATGGTGTGTAGGTCGCATTCGTGCATGAGCTTGCGGCGCACGGTTTCACCTGCACCACCTTCAAACAGCACATTGTCGGGTACAACGACGACGGCTCGGCCGTTCTGCGTGAGCAGGCTCTTGATATGCTGTACGAAGTTGAGCTGCTTGTTGGTGGTTGTCGTCCAGAAGTCGGGGCGGTTGTAGGTAAGCGTTTGCTTGTCTGCCTCGCCGACCTCGTTGATGACGGTGATGCTCGACTTCTTTCCGAATGGCGGATTGGTGACGACGACGGGGTAGTGCTCTGACGGCTCGTTGCGCAGGCTGTCGTCGGTTCGTATCGGAGGTTCGTGTTCGCCATCGTCAGGGCCGATGCCGTGGAGGAAGAGGTTCATCGCACACAGGCGGCTAACCCCATCGACCAGTTCCACACCGCGAAGTGCGTTGTACTTGAGGTGCCGTTTCTGATCCCGATCCAACTCACCCTTGCTCATGAACTGGTATGCTGATAGCAGGAATCCGCCCGTGCCGCACGCCGGATCGCAGACGACCTCGTTCGGTTTGGGTTGGACACAATCAATGAGGGCGTCGATGAGCGGGCGCGGCGTGAAGTACTGGCCTGCACCGGATTTGGTGTCTTGGGCATTTCGTTCCAGCAAGGCTTCGTAGGCGTCACCCTTGACGTCGGCTGACAGCGACAGCCACTGCTCCTTGCCGATCAGCTCGACGATCAGCTGCCGCAGCTTGGCCGGATCTTGAATCTTGTTCTGGCTTTTTCGAAAGATCAGACCGAGCATGCCCGATTCCTTGGCCAGATCTTCCAGCGTCTTGCGATAGTGGGCTTCCAGCCGCTCGCCCGTCATCGCAGGTGCAGACAGATCGGACCAGCGATAGCCCTCAGGGATTGGCGTCGCCTCGCCAGTCAATGCAGCCCGCTCGTCAGCCATCTTGAGGAACAGGAGGAACGTGAGCTGTTCGAGATAATCCTGGTAGCTGAGTCCATCGTCACGCAGGACGTGACAGTAGGACCAAAGCTTGTTTGTTAGATGGTTGGTATTGTCAGTCATTCTCAGCTCCCGGCATCTTGCTTCGGAGGTTCTCCACTAACTTGACTGCCTCCGCATGCCACTGGGAGAACAGCTCAAGGCAGTCTGTCTCACTCGCGGCCCGAATCGCTCTCCACTCGGGTTGCGCCAGAGTGGATTCGAGTAGCTCTGGAGTCCCCGCCTTCTCCAGATTGTGCTTCAGGTCATCGATCCTTGGATCCCTCAGGTGCACATGCCCGTCTTCCTCGCCCCCAACGTGAAACTTGCGCGGCACCCCCTTCTGGTGAGTGAAGAGGTGTCGCATCCGGCCTGCTATGCTGATCCAAGAAGACTGCAACCTCTCAAGCCGTACTAGGACACTGAGCGAGTGGGAGCGAATTCCCATCTTCCTGAGCCTGTCAACCAAGTCCTGTTTGCGAACGTGACGTGGCACGAGTTCGCATTGGTGAAAGAGGTTGATCTCCTGAAGGAGTCCATCCTTCACACCAAGGATGTGGTACAGAAACGATTCTTGATGCGCACGTTCCCAATCGCTCCCATCCCCACGGCCAATCCCGCCCTTTACCTTGAGCTCGTCCAAATAAATTGCTGCGTATCGAAGCTTCGAATCCGTTCTCTCTCTTGCAGCATTCAGCTTGGTCATCGTTTCGCCCCTGCTACTCGTTGTGCCGTGATTCGTTTCAGCAGTACCGCCGCAGGCTCGTCGTTCGGATCCTGCTCGACCAACTTCCCCTCGAATGCCCACTTAAGGATGGAATGGCGGAGCGATGAGCAACGTCGAAGTGCGCGCTCAACGCTTGAAGCTTGGTATCCAATCGATCCAAGCTTCTCCTCGACGAAATGGGATATCCGCTCTTGTTCCTCGGTTGGCGGCAATGGAACATTGAGCGCGCGGACAATCCCCGTGTTGAGATTCGGCTGCGCCGCACCCTGATTGATCAGGCGAAGAGCCTTGGTTAGCGTCGTCAGGTAGTAGTAGAGATACAGCTTCAGTGGGTACGTAACGTGCAAGAGAGCTACGGAACCGTCATTGATACACCCAGCGATCAGCGTGATACGAGGAACGCCAAGTGTGGCACCGCTATTGGTCAGTAGGAGTGTATCCTCGGGGATAAGTCTGCTGGCGCTGGCACCTTCCTCTGTCAGAGAGTCAGGAACTTGACGGAGATACGGTGTCTTCTCCGAAGTCAAATCCCCCACCGTGATCCAGGGGACCGGCCCTCCGAAGAAGCGGGGGTCACCCGCCGGGCGAGGGGATGCACCGCGGACCACAATAGATAGCTGATCGACGCTCGTCCAGCACCATCCTTCGGGGAGGGCAGGGAGGTCGGTGGTGTCGGGAGCTTCGGGTTCCTTGTACTTGAGACGTGCCTTGGCACGCGCGGTCTCTAGAGCCTTGGCATCATCCTCGGGTGTCCAGGGCTTGCCTGCTTTACCAGCTTTGGCTTCAAGCAACACTTTCGCGTTGCCCTTGGCCCGAGCCTTCTCGGCGGTGTCTTCGATCCAGCGGATCTTGCGTTCGGCGAGGATGCGTTCGAGTAATTCGCTGGCGGGCTCATAGCTGCGGCCCTCTTTACGGGCGAGTTCGGCCTGTCTGCCGTGCCGGGCACGGCACAGGCAGGCTTCTGTAGGGACGAGGCGGCCTTCGACGGCAG
>JAGLDW010000817.1 GCA_023145395.1 Lentisphaeria bacterium
TCCTCAAGGGCAGTGAGAAAAATTCTGTCGCCTCCCATCTTGGTCAGCGCCTTCGACATGATGAAGGACCGCCTTTGGTTCCTGCGGGCCAGGAGACGCGCGAGCACGCATTCACGGAATCCGGAGTCGGGCTCTTCCTCGAACGGACACGGGCCAATGTGAAGATTCAGGAGGGCTGCGACTTTTTCTGCAGCTACTGCATCGTCCCCTTCGCCCGGGGCGGCCCGAGATCGCGGGATTGGGACGATATCCTCCGCGAAGTGACAGAACTTGCCCGGCGCGGACACAAGGAAATCGTGCTCACGGGGGTGAACATCGCCACCTATGATCACGGTGGAAAGGATCTGGCCGACCTTGTGGCGTGCATGCTTTCGGTCGCCGCCGGCTTTCGTATCCGTCTCAGTTCCACCGAGCCCGGAGAGGTTTTGCGGCGGATCGTGGATATCATGGCGGCGGAGCCCCGCCTCTGCCGGTTTCTTCATCTCCCCATGCAGTATGGCGAGGATGGCATCCTGGAGGCGATGAATCGCAGATACACCGTTGCGGAGTTCGCGGAACGCACCCGCTCCGCCGCGAAACAGGTGCCCGGCCTGTGCATTGGCACAGATATCATCGTCGGGTTCCCCGGAGAGACCGAAGAGGCCTTCCAACAATGCTGCACGACGGTAAGAGAGCTTCCGCTGAGCCATTTGCACGTCTTCACCTATTCTCCCCGGAAGGGAACGCCCGCGGCCCGTATGAGCGGATGTGTCCCGGGCGACGTCGCATCGCGCCGGGCCAACGAACTGATGGCGATCGGCGAGGAAAAAAAACATGCTTTCCTGGATGCGCAGATGGGGGAGACCGTGCGCGTCCTCTGCGAGGAAAAGAATGCTGACGGCCTCTGGGAAGGCTGGTCCGACAACTACCTCCGCGTGGCCATTCGCGAAGAGAAAGGTCCCCCGCTCGCCCAAAACCAACTCGTCAGCCTGCGCCTCGTCAGTCACGAGGATGGCCTCGCGTCCGGCGTCCCCATCTGCGCGTCCTAGTTGGATCCCCCGCAGCCGTATTGTTCCTTATTCAGCGGATTTCCGTGCCTCGCCCCGAACCCGTCTTGGAGAACAGAGGCAGTCAGCCGAGGAACCCCGGCTGTTGACTTGCTGTCGAACCACCCTACGCTAACCTCGACGGCTGGCTCCCATGCATTGAGCAACTGCGCGACTGGACTGGGTCATGAATCTTGAGAGCATCCTATTTGAACTCAGTGTGATCATGGTGGGTTCCGCCGTGCTAGGCACACTGTTTCTCTACGCGAAACAACCCATCATCATTGCGTATATCGCAATGGGTGTCGCCGCCGGTCCAAACGGATTTTCCCTCATTGGCAGAACCGAGCACATTGAACAAATATCTCATATTGGCGTCATTCTTCTTCTCTTTCTCATTGGCCTCAGCCTGCAACCAGAAAAACTGGTCAAACTATTTCGAAAGACATCGCTCCTCACATTCGCCACATCCCTTCTATTTGCACTTGTCTCCCTTCTTTTCTCCTTGCTGATTGGGTTTGATTTCCAAACCTCTTTGATATTTGGCGCGGCGATGATGTTCTCAAGTACGGTTCTCGGACTAAAACTGATACCCACAAACACACTTCACCACAAACGGACGGGCGAGCTAATGACCAGTGTCCTCCTCATGCAGGACATGCTGGCCATCCTCGTCATTCTGTTCATCACGGGCGAGAAGAGCGATCACGTACTTGTGACCTTTGCGATGCTCGCGGGAAGATTTGTGGTTCTTTGCCTGCTCGCCTTCGTGAGTGTGCGGTTTGTCATGATGCCGTTGCTTAAAAAATTCGATGTCGTTCAGGAGTACACCTTTCTTGCAACGCTGGCCTGGTGTCTACTGTGGGCCGAAACCGCGCACATCGTGGGACTGTCCTATGAGATGGGCGCCTTTGTCGCCGGCATTTCCATTGCCTCCTGCGAGGTGGCACTCCTCATTGCCGAACGCCTGAAACCACTGCGTGAGTTCTTTCTGATCCTTTTCTTCTTTGCCGTTGGCTCGAAGCTGGACTTCCGCCTCGAACCCAGGCTTCTTCTGTCAGCTATCGCCTTTGGCGCAGTACTGGTACCACTAAAGGCCTGGGTCTTTCGATTCGCATTTCGAAGGAGTGGAGAAGAGTCCGAACTTCCAAAAGAACTGGCAGTGCGCTTGGCACAATCCAGCGAGTTCTCCCTCCTGGTTGCGTTCTCAGCCTTGTCAATTGGCGTCCTGTCGGCCGAAGGCGCCATGGTGATTCAGATTGCCACAATCGCGACGTTCGTTCTATCCACGTACTGGGTTGTGCTGAAATACCCAACTCCGATCTCGGACCATTTCTGATACTCTATGGTACGGCACGGAAGAAAAGAGCAAGGGGACATGTTGTGCAAACATTGAAACACCTATTCGATAGGAATGCGGAATGGGCAGCTGGCATCATGAAAAATGATCCAGAGTTTTTCCCCAGATTGTCCAAGCAACATGCGCCGGAATATCTATGGATTGGGTGTGCTGATAGCCGGGTTCCCGCAAACCAGATCATCAACCTGCCACCGGGCGAAGTGTTTGTTCACCGGAATATTGCCAATGTCGTCGTTCACACAGACCTGAATTGTCTTTCCGTACTGCAATATGCGATTGAGATTCTCAAAGTGAAGCACATTATTGTCTGTGGACACTATGGATGTGGTGGGATCAAAGCCGCCATGGAAAACAGACAACATGGCCTGATCGACAATTGGCTGCGCCACATCACGGATGTTTGTCGTCTGCATGCCGACAAACTGGAGGGATTGGAGGAAGACAAGAAGTATGATCTGCTGTGTGAGCTTAACGTGATGGAACAGGTGCGAAATGTCTGCAGCACAACCATGGTGAAAAATGCCTGGCAGGCGGGCGCCGAACTGTCCGTCCACGGGTGGATCTACAATATCAAGAATGGAATCCTGCGAGATATGGACTCCTGTATCACATCGGAAAAACAGCTGGAAGAAAAATACGGAAACTCCGTGTAGCAAGAAGAATGAGAGGTACCTCCATGAAGTCAGTTCCCCCACGATCCATTTGTCTTTTTCTGGCTCTTGTCCTATCGCAACTTCTGTGCGCGGACCTCTACGTGATCAGAGTGACATCCCCGACCACCCTCGCACTGCCCGCCCCAAAAACCGGCAAAGAGGATTTCTACCAGTGTGAAGAAGGCGCTTGGCAGCCACTGGCGACGGAGGCGACCGAGACGGGCCGACGGGTGAGCGTTAGTCCCAAGATGACGGGGCCGAGTGGAAAAGTGAAACTCCTTCTTGGCAAGCCCTCTTGGATGCTGCTGGACGATTCGCAGCCGCCAAGCCTCCAGACGATCACCTGCGGAGGGAAACAACACGCTTTGGCAAAGGACGGGACGCTTACACTCACCGCCACCGAGGGAGCCTCCTTCAGTCTGCGTTTCCATGTGTCGGACGCGAAAAATCCAGTGGATCCCTCGTTTGTGTCGTTCGTGTTCAGCACGCCGGTCCGGCGGGCTGTAGTGCCCGTGCTCAAGGGGCTGGATGGTCTGTCGAAGGAGGGTTGGATCGAGGTCATGCTTGCCAACCTGGAGGTTGGGAGATACGAGGGGGTGCTCAGGGTGTCTGATCGCTCGGCGGCCCAGAACACGCTGGATGTGCCCGTGCGGATCCACGTCGTGGGGGTATCCGTCTCCGAGGATCGGCAGACGGTGCGTCTTGTCAATCAGGCCGCCGAATTTGTGTTCCAGCCACATCTCTCCCAGCAGCTTCTTCTGCCCGATGGCCAATGGGCCAAATTGACCACCAATATGCGTGGCGTCTGGCTCTATCCGCGTGAGTTCACAGAGGTGAAGGTGACACGTCCCGACGCTCATTCGCAAACCGCCATCGTCCGGGCCAAGGTGCAGGGCATCAAGGGCAAGCCGGTGAACGGTCTTGGGGAGCTGGTGTTCGAGTTGACCGTGCGGGATGATAGCAACGCGCTCTTTGTCAGAAGTCGTTCGGTGAATATCACCGAGGAATCAGTCAGCTGCAATGCCAACTGGGGATGGCTCTCCGCTTCCTCCTACACGTTGCCCGAGGGCGCCAGAGAGTGGAGGGGAAAATCGCATGACGCCTACATTGGCATTGGCAAGAAGGACTGGCTCTGGCTGGCGCCGACGAAGAAGGGAGCCAAGGGGCTGGTCTGGATCTCGGAACAGGTTTTTGGAGAGAGTCGCTTCGACACCATGCTTTTGTATTCGAAGAAGGGAACGTGCGCAAAAGGACAGAGCGCGGACCTACAGTTTGCCATCGCCAGCGCCCGGGACGCCGAGGAGGCATGTGGCATCTTCGAGAAACTGAAGGAACTGGGGTGTCTTGGCAAGGACGAAGAGTAGATGGGATGCTTCATTGCGGGCGTCTTGCGTGGCAGTATGGTATGAGAGTCCGCGCACACGGTGCGGGCACGCGCGCTTCACCCACAACCCCCTCTTCTCGATGGACGGCATTGCCAGATCACTTTCCGAAGTCTCCGCACGGAGTGGGACACACCGCTTTTCCGTGGCTATCGGTGTGTTCGATGGAATCCATCGCGGGCACCGGCAGGTCATCGAGACATTGTGCGCCGCCGCACGGGAGAATGGGTCCGCTCCCCTGGTCGTCACCTTTTCGCCGCACCCCCGCGAAGTGCTGGCTCCGGACCGTGCCCCCCAGTTGCTGACGACACCCGCTCAGCAACGGCGCATTCTGCAGGAGATGGGCTGCGCAGACGTGGTTTTCCTGCCGTTCTCCCGCGAACTCGCCGCGCTCACGCCGAGAGAATTTCTCACGCGGCACATCTGCTGTCCCGGGATTGAAGTCGCCTTGGTGTGTGTGGGATCGGACTGGCGGTTTGGCCGTGGCGGCTCGGGCACTTCGGGAGCATTGGCAGCGCTTGGGCGCGAGTTTGGCTTCGAGGTGGCGCCCGTGCGGGAGCTGACCTTCTACGGGCGCCCCGTGAGCAGCACGCGAATTCGGGAGGCCGTCAGCGCCGGCCGCCTTGCTTTTGCAGCCCGGCTTCTGGGACGACCCTACTCGATCGAGGGCGTGGTGGCCCGCGGACGCGGGCAGGGCGGACAGACATTCTCCTGCCCCACCGCGAACATTGCCGACAGCCGCATCCTGCTTCCCCCGCATGGAGTGTACGCCGCACGGGCTGTCTTGGATGCACGCCACTGCCTGACGCTTCCGGGAATCGTCTATGTCGGCACCGCGCCCACCGTGGTTACAGACGCACCTCCCCTGGTGGAGCTGCATCTCTTCGACTTCGATGAAAATCTGTATGGAAGGCGGGTGGAAGTGCAGTTCGAGGCATTTCTTCGACCAGATCGCGTTTTCCCCAGCAGCGCCGCGCTGCGCGACCAGATCGCGCGTGATGTCGAAGAGGCACGAAACCGTCTGAGTTTGGTCACGAACTGATCGGTTGTTCCCCCGTGTCCAGCTCGTCCAGAACCTGATGCAGCACGTCGAAGGGAAATCCTCTCGAAGCCAGAAAACGGGCCACTTTTTGTTTTGCGGCACGTACGTCTTCGGTGCGTCGCCGGACACTGCGCCATTTGGCTGTTGCCGCCGCGCGGGCTCGCGCAAATTCGTCGTCTCCCGTGTCCCATACGTCCGCCAGCGCGTCCTCCGCAGTCTCCGGATCCACTCCGCGCTTGCGCAGATCGGCGAGCATGCGCCGACGGCCGATGTTCTTGGTCCGGGCGCGCTCTTCGCAGAAAGCTCTCGCGAAAGCCTGGTCATCGAGAAGCCCAACCCGCAGAAAGTCCGCAAGCACAGAATCGACACACTGGATCTCGTGCCCTCTCTTGCGGAGTTTCGTTTTCAGTTCCGAGACGGCGTGGGCTCGCAGGTCGAGCAGGCGCAGGGCACCCTCCCGGCATGCTTCATCGGCACTGAGATCCGCCTTGCTCATGTCGCTGTGGCTCCCTGCGGAACTTCATAGAGCTCGAGCACCTGGCGAAACCCCTTGAGCTGGACAGTTCCCCGCCCCTCAAGATCGATCTCCCCGTCCACCCTTGCCGCCGTGCATGGTCCGACGAGGATCTGATCGACGCTGGCTTCCGAGCACAGTCTGGCAGCCAGGCTCGTGGGCGCCCCGAGTGCCGCATAGTCGTATCGTCCATCAAAACCGATGGCGCCGAGAGCTGCCATCCCGGTCGCGATCCCGATGCCCAATCCCCCGTCGTAGCCCGCTTGCCGCCAGGATGCCTCGAGTGCTTCGACGGATTGGCGAGTCTCAATCGCCATGTGAACTGCCCTCAGTGCATGGTCTGGCGTGGAGATGGGATCGCCGAAGAAGGCCATGATTCCGTCGCCGGTGAATCGCTCCACCGTTCCTCCGTGCTTGGAGACGACCGGTCCTATCACCTCGTACAATTCCCCGACGAGCTGGAACACCTGCTCCGGCGTATGCGAGTCCACGTAGGAGGTGAAGTTCCGCAGATCGACGAAGACCACGGTGATCTCGCGTTCATGGGGCGCCAGAAGGCGCGCGGAGTCCTCCGATAGGATTACTTTCGCGACCTGAGGATCCAGAAAGCAGCAGAGCCGATCAAGCTCTTTCGTCCTGTCATCCGCTATTTTCCTGTTGTCTGGCACCGGTCTATTCGCTGCTGGCAAGAGGCGACGGGAGAGCAAAGCTCCGGCTCGCAAGCTCCTTGTCGAGCATGAAGATGCCGTTGCCGGATCCGATGCGCCGGAGCGCGCCTACTAGGGAACTGGCGTTGGATTCCTCCTCCACCTGCTCTGCCACGAACCACTCGAGGCGATTGCGCGTCGCGAAGTCGTTCTCCTCGTTTGCGAGCACCATCAACGCGTTGATCATGGCAGTTACTTTCTGCTCATGCTCATACACTTGTTCGAAGACTTCGAGAGGGGAGTTGTAGTCCATCGGAGGCTTCTCGATGGCGCCAAGATCCACAAATCCGCCGCGCTCGGACACGTAGTTGAAGAGAATCATGGCGTGGGCGCTTTCCTCCTGGGTCTGAATTTTCATCCAGTTGGCCATGCCGGAAAGACTCTGGTCGTCCAGATACGCCGCCATCTGCAAATAGAAGTAGGCGGAATAGAACTCACGGTTGATCTGCTCGTTCAACGCATTCAGCATTTTTTCGGATAGCATCTCGAATCCCCTTTTTTCGTTTTCCGACGAATCCATCGGTCTTGCGTCTAGTCCACTACTATAGATAGATATAAAGACACTTCCATAATGCTCCGCGTTCCCTATATTGTTTTCGCTGTCGGCCGAAGGGGTCCGCAGCGAAAACAACCAGGAGACGAAAAATGGCGCGAGTGACAGTGGATCCAGGTGTGTGCGGACTCCGCACGGAAGCCGTGACCGAGATGGAGGAGGACGGCATGACCTGTCGGCTCGCCGTGGACAGTGCCTGTCCCCACGTGGTCAAGATGGCGGAGAATCTGCCCACGGTCAACGCCTTCACCGAAATCTCCCACACTGGCGAGGGATCGGCCATCCTGCGCGCTTCCATCGAGCATTGTCCCCACCCCGCCTGTCCTGTCCCCTCCGCTCTGGTGAAAGCCGTCGAGGTGGCAAGCGGGCTGGCACTCCCAGCCGATGTCACAATCCGTTTCGAGGAAGCCGAGTAGGCGGATCGGAATATTCGGGACGGTCTGCGGCCACGTGAAGACGCCCTCTCCCCCAGCG
>JAGLDW010000818.1 GCA_023145395.1 Lentisphaeria bacterium
GCCGATGTCCTCAGCGGCCGTGTCCCCCGAACTCTCGGCAATCACTTTAGAAAGCGTGCATCGCCCCACCAGGCATAATCGTAGTTGATGCCGTCTCCCCCGTCCTCCACGACCAGTGCCAGCTCACGGGCGCCGGCGACATCCACGACGACGGGCAGAACGCGGCAGCCCAGGCGATACAGGCCACTGTCGTAGACCAGCTCGCCGTCCACGAGGACCTTGAACACGACCGAGGCCTGGCGGTGGCGATTGCCCAGACCCACTGCGGCGGCGAACGTCCGGGCGTCCTCGGGCACGTCGTACAGAATCCTGCACACGCTCTCGCCGTAGATGCTCTTGGTGAACACCGCGCCCTGCTGCGAGAAGTCGGTGTAGAGCCGAATCCAGCCATTCATCTGCTCCCAGGTCTTTCCGGGTGGCAACCATCCGGGCTCGACCTGTTTGGGCTTCATGCCGACGAGATATCTGATGTTCTTTGCAGGCGTCTCGGCGACTTCACGGGGAAATTGAACCTGCCACTTCGGGATGATGGATTTGCGCTGTGGACGAACGGTCTCTCGCTCGGGCCCCATCACCTTGAGCTCCACGATCTTGGCGCCGCCGCGAGCGGAATTGCGCAGCACCGTCAAACGCACGTAGCGAGCCGTGGTCGCCTCGAACCAACGTTCCAAACCCTCCTCGCGGGCTGGATCCTCGTTCTTGCTCTCGTCCAGCACGACCTGCCACTGCTCTCCGTCCAGCGACGCCTCCACCGTGTATCTGTAGATATGCTGGCGGGTGAACAGGGAGCGGTGCGGCCAGACGCTGAACTGCACAAACACGTGATCAATCAACTTGGGCGCTCCAAGATCCACGCGCAGCCACTGGGGCATGTCGAACACGTAGTGCCGCTTCGCGTCCAGATCCGACTGCCAGTAGTCATCGTTGTTGCGCTTGCCATCGACGGCGGGCTGGGTGGAGAAGCCCCGCAGCGTCGAGGAAGCGGCCACGGCGGCATTCCGCGCATAGTTGACGAAGCGTTCGCGTGGCGTCAGCTCGATTCTATGCGGCCGGAAATCGTACACTCGGATGTCGCCCCCCTTCATGGACTCGGACACCACCATGTGGTTCTCCTGCCGCTCCCAGTTCACATCACGCTCCTCGAACAGCTCCACCACGTCCTGCATGGGCGCCCGGCAGACGATTGTAAATGGCACCGATTTGTA
>JAGLDW010000819.1 GCA_023145395.1 Lentisphaeria bacterium
ATGTCCGGTCTGTCCTCGGCTGCGATTTGGATGTCGAAGGGAGTCACCCCTGTGGTCATCCGCTCGATGAAACCCGGGACGAAGTTCAGCAGCGGCTTCATGAGTCGTCTGGCGCCGTGCCGCCCCATTTCCACTTCGACCTCCTCGGATTGCACCATGTGCCGGGCGCCGACGAGAATGGCGTATCCCTTTCCCACACGGT
The DNA here is from genome assembly GCA_023145395.1 of Lentisphaeria bacterium. Lineage (GTDB taxonomy): Bacteria > Verrucomicrobiota > Lentisphaeria > Oligosphaerales > Lenti-02 > JAGLDW01. The sequence continues at coordinate 203 of JAGLDW010000819.1, forward strand.
GCTTGGTGACCACGGGACGTCCCTCGCAGGTGTAGAGAGCGTTCGCCTCGCCCAGCGTCATCGCGGGAAAATGGAAGACGTTTTCGGCGCTCTCTTCGCCATCGAGTTCGCTGGTGATGCTTCGCCCCTCAAGATCCGCGCCGAGGCTCTTGATTCCGAAGAAGGCTGGTGGCAGCCAGGCACCGAGATCCTCGACGTTGATGATCAGTGTCCCCCCGTTTCCGACATAGTCCATAAGCACGGTGGCGTAGTCTTTCTCAATGCGCTGGCCGCCAAGGGCGAAGAGAACCTTGTACCCCTCGAACAGCGCGGGAGAGACTGGCTTGCCAGGCATGTTCGGTGCCAGAATGTCGAAAATCTCTCCGTATGGCGCGGTGACGGAGTATCCCCCGCTGTGCCGGGTGTGCCGGTGCTGGGGGAAGATCACCTCGTGCAGCAGCCCATGGTTCATGTAGGCGGCGCTGTCGTGCTCGACGATGTGCCAGCGGCTCAGAGCGTGCGTGTTGGGGCGATCGTAGTTGCGCAGCAGGGCGACGGCGCTGTAGGCGGTGCCGCGCTCCGGAACCCGTTCCATGTAGTCGAAAAGCGAGGCGGCGATATGCCCGAGAGTGGATAGCTCGTAGCGTCCGTCCTCCTCCACGTCCTGCACCAGGCTACCCGGCATGCCCTCCACGATCGAGTAGTTGGCGCCGATGAAGAAGGGACGGAACAGATAGTACCAGAGATGCGGCAGCGGGTATCCCCATTCCTGTCGAGCGGGGGTGGCATACCAGCCTCTGCGGAAGTAGCCATAGCGCTCCGTGGGTTCGTGTCCCCGCCAGGTGAAATAGAACTTTCCGCCCCCAGCCTGTCGCATGACTCCCTTGGCCCGGGCATTGCTGAATGCGTCGGCGCCCTTCTCGGCCACGCAGGTTGTCTGTGGCAGGCTGGCGAGAAAATGCGGGCTCACGTACATGCCCCAGGCGACTGGCTTGACGATCTTTCGGAAAAACTCCGCGCAGTAGATGTCCTTGAGCATCCGCAGCTCCCGATGCGTCCACACATGCGCGGGATCCTGGCAGAAAGGCAATGCCGACCTCAGACGCGGCAACAGATCGTCCTTGAGAAACCGGGTCATGGGTTCGTGCATGGCAGGACGGACGGAGGAGCCCTTTTTGCGCCATTTTCCCGTGTGGAGAAACTCGAAGAGAAAGTCGAGGCGGTAGATGGGCGCTTCGGGCATGTTGTCGCCGATCCAGAGGTCGCCCGCGGCGGCGATTGCCTCCTTCGCCGGCAGAGGATTACCGTACATGACATGGTACTGGATGGTATGCAGTGGCCAGGTGTTCTCTCGCCAGGCATCCACCAGGCGCTGGTAGGGTGGCGCCGCTTTCGCGTAGGTGGCTGGATCGAAGTGATTGAGCTGCCAGTGTCCGGGGATCAGATGCCGCCACAACCCCGTCTGCACAAACGGCGCCTCCGCTTCCTGTCTGAGACGGATGTAGTTGCCCTGCTCGGCGAAGTAGAAATCCCGCCTGAACGCATAGCCCGGGTCTCCCGGCTGGAACCGGCGCCAGGCGCTGGGCACGGGAAACGTCTGCGCAGATGGCGTCAAGGGGGTGATTGTCTTGGGGTTGGGAGTTTCTGCGGCAAGGCAGAGCGCTCCGCACACCATAGGTAGAATCCAGAGAGGTCCACGATCCATGGTCCCGATCCCTTTCATGTGCTGACAGACAATGCGTTGCAGCGTACGGCGGGCTTTGGAGCTATGCAAGCTCTTCTTGCCTCGCGCCCCCCTGAGCCGTGCTATGCAGACTCCGCAGATCCTGGGGAAAAGCAACCACGAATGGACACGAATGGGGGCGCTGGCTAGGTGAGATGATGATAGCGCCTGATGGCGCGGGATGATCTGGGTCAGAGTTCCGCCTTTAGACGGCAGTTGCAGCGACGCTTCAGCGAGCGGCTTTGGCACGGACCGAGTTGTGAATCCGGGGGCTGAAGCCTCCGGTGGGCTGCCGCGTAAACGCGGAACTCTGACGGGGGCGTCCACCAGACACCGACAACGAGGAAGAAGAAGGCAGAAGCCAACAAGTTGGTGGTGTGCCTATCAGCTAACGCTGGCGGCACACCATGCCGCTGGCGCGGAGCACGAAAATGCACACTATGGAGAGCCTCGCCCTTGTGCACAAAAAACGCCCGCTCGGTCAATGCCGAACGGGCGCTGAAGATTCCCTCAATGCAATGCCTGTTGTATCCCCCTACAGCTTCTTCTGGCGGGACTCCATGGCGTTGGTCTGCCCCTCGGACATATTGAAGAAGGGGCATAGCTTTGGACGGTCGCAGCAGAAGCGGTACATGGCATTGAGATCCATGTAGCGGTAGGGCTGCATGAGGCCCTCCTGCGTCGCCACGCCCTGGCCGAACGTCTTGATGGCGCCGCAATCGCCTGCGAGACCGTCGTATTCAGTCTCGAGATTCCCGTCCGGCCCCTTCCGGGTGGACATAATTTTCTTCTTCTCAATATGAGGGGGGAACTTGCAGACCCAGTTTTTCTCCAAAGCCTCTATCAGCTCCGTCTGAGAAAGATCATGCGACCACACGGGAAGTTCCACTTCCCTCGTCGTGTAGACAGCCTTGGTGAGGAGCTTCTTCTGCGCAGTCGTAGCCGTCTTGCCCGTAGGAGGGCGACGCGCTGGCAGTGGCTCTTCTTTCTTGCCGAACAGCCCGAGAATTGAATCGAGAAAACTCATTTTCACATGGCCTTTTACTGTACATTCCAGATCGAAATTGAATCGTTCTCAAGAGATAGGATCGCGTTTCATCCGGCCGTCATGATGAAATATTCTTGGCCAGTTCACACCCTATTTTCCCAAGCTACAATCCAACGATAAATAGATACAAAAATATGCCTATGAAGCAGGGAAAGTCAAGGTGCGGCAGGCTATCAAACCGGCGTTTCTCCTGCCTTCATCCAATAATATTGGACTCTCGTTCGTCGGCGAAAGATCGATCGATGTGGACTTTCTGCGCACGCAGGCGTTCCTGGAGCGCCTCCAGGTGAATGTCCCCGATGCTGGTGTTGCCGGACAGGACCATTTCCGCGGCGGCGGTCCCCGCGCCCTCTCCGGTCACGGCGCAGGTTGGAATGACACGTGCCATGTCCCAGGCGCTACCTGTGGCGGACATGCACCGACCTGCGGCCAGCAGATTGTCATTGGCCACGCCGGCGAGCGTGCGCAGGGGGATGTAGAAGACGAGCCCGGGCTTGCGCCAGTCACCCGTCATTCCCACGCAGTCGTCGAACCACTCGCGTTCGTGGTCCATTTCCAGCTCGATTTCCCCGCGCAGGCGCCGTGTCATGCGGAACGATGGGATGGTGGGGATCAGGATGGGGTGGACAGCGCCCGTCTCGCTGGCTTCCGCGCGGTCGTGGATCAGCTTGTGCACAAGGCGACGGGATCCCGTCACGTGGTCCGTCACATCGCGTCCGACATCGCCTGCATGGGTCGCTCCGGAGTCTTCCGCGAGCGTGCCGTCCTGGTTGAAGCGACTGGAGAACGAGTGCAGCCGAACTTCTCCGTCCTCCAGATAGTAGTACCAGGCGCAGCGCACGTTGGTGCTCAGAGATTCGGTGGGTTCTCCCGCGCGGGCGCAGACGTCCGCGTCCCCGGAGGCGTCGATGACGCTCTTGCAGCGAATGGCGCCCCGTCCGCTCTTGTTCTCGACGATGACCGCCCGGATCGTTCGCCCCTCCCGCACCACATCGCAAAAGCGCGTGTCGTACCAGAGATCGACCTTGTTTTGCAGGATCCAGCGCTCGATCTCCATCATGAAATCGACAGGGTTGAAGCCGACGCGGTAGCGGTGTTTGAGGCGCTCTTCGCTGTCGCCTCCGGGCTCCCAGCCCTCGGGGATCCGATGATCCACGCGCATGCCGGGAATCGGCTGGGTGTTGTTCTGGATGGACAACTTGAGCAATTCCTCGCCGATGCCCCCGATCACTTGGTTGCCGCGCCCATCGCAGAGTGGCAGATAGATGATCACGTTGCCGAGAGTCGCCAAGCCGCCGAGGGAGCATTCCTTCTCGAGCAGGCAGACGCTGACTCCGTTGCGCGCGGCGGCGACGGCCGCCGACACCCCCGCAATTCCCCCGCCGACCACAACCACGTCAACCTCCGCAAACACGGGAAGAGACCGCGCGGGTTCGATCATCACATCGTCGTTCATCAGATCACACTCCGTAGGTTCTGCAAAAGCCTCCCCAAAACATAGGGGCGGGCGGAAGTGTCGCCAATCAATCCCCCGGGAGAATCGCTGCAATTCCCTGATCGTCGATGGCGCTGCATGATGGTGTTCCGTACTTTGGTTACCCGTCGGACTTGGCTGACCCGTCGTCCAGGAGTTGCACGAGGCCGTTGGGTACATCGGTCCGCCCCTGGAGTTGGGCCCTCGCCCAGGCGCGGCTCCCGGTCTCGGCCAGTTTGTTGTTGGGGGCGAGAACGCGCTGCAGCGCCAGGAACGCGGCGGCCAGCGCCTCGGCGCGTGCCGATTCCTCCCCTGTCTCGGGGTCAGTCGCCAGCGTGGAGGCTCTCCGGGCCATGGAGCGCGCCTGCTGGAGGAGGAGGCGCGTGGGCGTTTCGTCCTCCAGCAGCATCGCGCGCAGCGTCTGCACATTCTCCGCAGCGGCCAGCGCCTGCATGAACACGGTGTTGGCACGGACTTTCGCCAGCCAGTCCCGCGCCGATGCGCTCCCGGTGTGGCTCCCCTCGAGATCCTGCTGAACGATGATCTCCGCCAAGGTGTCGCCGAAGTAGGCGTTTCCCGCCTCGGTCAGATGGACCCCATCCCGCCGAATGAGTCGCTCGCGGAGACCCGGATCCATTGCCAATGCATCGTGGTAGATGCGGAAGCGGTCGTGGAGGGGGAGGTTCGCTTCGCAAGCATCGCGCCGGATCACGGAGTGGGCGAATCTCTCAAGATGCCCATTCAGACCTCCGGGTCCCTTGGCGAAATCCCGGTCGCGGAAGGCATGCCATTCCTGGTCGAGAACGGGGATGGTTTCCAGCACGATCATGGCATCGGTATCGGAACAAAGCTTCCCGACCAGCTGCGCGAGGGCGTGTTCGAACACGGATTTTTCCTCCCGTCCCGAGTCGTTGCCGCCTAGATTGACAACCACCACGTCCGGATTGTAGGCGAGCACATCCTGCTCGATGCGGGGAAGCGCCTCCCTGGCAGTGTTGCCACCGGCGCCGCATGCGGCCACGTCCACGATCGTTCCGGAGGGCAGTTGCTGGAGTAGGGAGGCTTCGATGCAGTCGGCGTAGCGCTGTCCGTAGGGCGCTCGCATGGACCAGGTCATCGAGGCGCCAAAAAGAACGACTTGGACATACTCTTGGCTCGGCATGGCGTGAACCTCCTCGGTCTGCTAGTGCTGCGGATCACAATTTCTGCGGATCATGACGCGGACAATTCTGGTTGCATCTCATACGCGGCGCAGTTTTGTCCCGAAAGATGCTTGCCCCCGTAGAAACCCGCGCTATGTTCTAATGTATCGAAACACTAGTCTATTAGATTTCCAATGAGGGGCGCGAGGTTATGATCACACCGAACATAGAGACATTCAAGGCGCTGTGCGGGCAGGGGAACTTGATTCCTGTGTACCGCGAGCGCATGGCGGACTTGGAGACTCCGGTGTCGGTGGCGAGTCGGTTTGCGGACGATCGCCACATGTTCCTGCTGGAGAGTGTGGAGGGGGGCCAGCGCTGGGGCCGCTACAGCTTCATCGGCGTGCATCCCCACTCCTTTTTCACGGTGCAGGACGGCGCGGCGACCCTGGACACGGCGAGCGGGCGCCTGCCCTTGCAGGGAGCGGGTGTGGCGGCGTTGCGCCAGATCATGCAGCAGACCCAGCCCGTGGCGCTGCCCGAACTACCCCGCTTCACCGGCGGCGCGGTGGGATACATGAGCTACGAGACCGTGGGCGAGTTCGAGAAACTTCCGCCCCCCAAGGGCGATCCGGGCACCCCCACCAGCCGTTTCATGCTCACCGACACCATGATCATCTTTGACAATGTCAAGCACACCATGAAGATCGTGGCGGGGGCGCGGCCCGACTGGTTCGACTCCCCGGAAGCCGCCTACAACGATGCCCTCAACCGCATCACAGCCATCGAAAAACGCCTGGCCGAGCCCGCCAACGTAACACCAGACCTCACGGGCAAAAAGCCGGAACTGACCTCCAACATGACCCGGGAGGACTTCTGCGCCATGGTCTCGAAAGCGCGTGAATACATCACCGAGGGGGATGTCATCCAGACCGTTCTCTCCCAGCGTTTCACCGCCGACATGCCCTGCGACCCGCTGACGCTGTACCGGGCGCTGCGCCTGGTCAACCCCTCCCCCTACACCTTCTTCATCAAAGCTCGCGATCACATCCTCGTCGGCTCCTCCCCCGAAGTCATGGTGCGCCTGACCGGCGACAAGGCCGAACTGCGCCCCATCGCGGGAACCCGCCCCCGCGGAGACACGGAACAACGCGACCGCCAACTGGCCGACGAACTGCTCACGGACGAAAAGGAGCGCGCCGAGCATGTCATGCTTGTGGATCTCGGCCGCAACGACCTCGGGCGCGTCGCCACACCCGCCAGCGTGCAGGTGACTGACTTCATGACTGTCGAGCGCTACAGTCACGTCATGCACATCGTCTCCAACGTGCAGGCGACTCTGCGGGACGACCTGGACGCCTTCGAGCTTATCCGCGCCACCTTCCCGGCGGGAACGCTCAGCGGCGCGCCAAAGATCAGAGCCATGGAGATCATCAACGAGCTGGA
>JAGLDW010000082.1 GCA_023145395.1 Lentisphaeria bacterium
CTGGACCGTGTTTCCAGTCTGCTGGGCGGAAGAGGGGAGCGGCAGTTGCACCACTACGTTGCGTCCCGAAATCGCACCGCAGCAGGCCGTGGACACAAACAGGGCAACGCACCGGCACGCAGTCTCGCAGAGCGAGTGTTCCCTGTTCATCTCCGTCCCCCCTGTTCGGCCATCCTCATTGCCATTCTTGCAGCTTGTCCGTGACAAACTGGATGACGGCCTCGTGCCCCTCGTTGCCGCGTTTCTCGAGCAACATGGGTTCTCCAAATGCAAAGTGCACGGTTCTTGTGCGATCGATGCGGCCGAAATCCTTGATCACTCTTCCGTTCTGCCAAGCATCGGTCTTCAGCGCCAGGGGGACCACAGGGACCTGGGCCCGCTGTGCAAGCTTCACACCAATCGAGTTGAACTGTGTCGCATCAAACTTCTGCATCCGTGTGGTTTGCGGGAAAACGATGATGGAAATGCCATTCTTCAACCGCTCCAGACCTCCATTCAGGATGGCTTTCAGATCCTCTCGAGGATTGGCGCGACCCACCGCAATGGGATCACGCGAGCGCATCACGTACTTGAAAAAGGGATAGTCGAGAAGTTCTTGTTTGATGACAAATGTGACAGGAAGAAAGGGGCGGACAATTCCCGGAAGAATCAGCGTCTCCAGCATGCTCATGTGATTGCCGACAATCACGGCGGGCTGTTGAAGGTCCCGCAGGTTCTCGAGTCCAGACACTTCAAATCGCATGCCCACGCGTTCCATGGCATGCAGCATGTCCCAGCTGCTCTTGGCCCAATCCTCGTCGCCATAGGCGCCTCGCTTCGCCTTCCTGCTCGCTGCCAAGACGATCCTCACGATTCTGCCGTACAGTCCAAGACTGGGGAAATAGCGGGAGAACAACGGGGGAACAATGGACGCAGTGTGATACTCACTGCCTGTATACGGTGTCTGCTTCACGACAGGTCCTTACTCCATGCGGTCAAACGGTGTGGGTTGCAGAGAAAGCTCTCTTATGGTTGCGGGAAGCTCTGCGAACAACTTGATCTCTTCCAAGACATTCTTCGTCACAAAATCAAGTTCGAAGGCACAAGAGAAGCCATTTTCGACCAGGAATCTCGCCAGACGAACATAGTTGTCACAGAAGATATCTGCCATTCCAGGCAGGAGTTCGCCATTGTACGTATCCTCCTCTGGCTTGAAAAGGAGGGCAATGGTTCCATTGGGGGTGATGAACCCAAACAACACGCATTTCCCTCGATCCGGAAGCTCAATCTCATAGTGGTAGGTTCGTTGTCCACTTATGAAATAGGGGAGAATCCCAAGAAACAGGGAGTCGCCGACAATCGAGGAATTGAAGATATATCCACTTTTTTCGGCCAGTATGTTCCGGTCTGACAGTGCTGGGATGACGGATGCAAGCTCCTTCTTCTTCATTTTCGCCTGGTTCAGGACGACCCGTGTGATGCCACTTGGCGGAATGCCTTCCCTGCTATTGATCGGAGCTGTCATAGAATCCCTCTATCAGCAGACACGCCCCTACTCGAGCCTCCGCGGAAGGTCTGGTGGAGGAAGAGGCAATCGGTCGAAAAAATCTTCTTATGGTGCCTCAAGATAGGTCTGAGTGAGAGAGGATGCAAAGATTGATCCCCCCCTCGTAACTGCGGTTGAGTTTCCACCCATCCTCCTTCGCGACGAACGAGAGTTGGACAGTGTCCATTTAGCAGGTAGACTTTTGCAGAAAATCCGTTTGCGGACTCCGCAGAATGAAACGCGCCAACTCCTGAGAGGAGATGATGCAGTGAAATATGTGCTCGCCGGCATCCTGGTTCTGTCCGTCGCCGCCCATGCGGTTGCCCCCAAGCTCTACGTCAGCACGGAGGGCGATGACGCATGGTCGGGTCTGCTCCCCGCGCCAAACGCGGACCAGACGGATGGTCCTCTCGCCTCTTTGACACGCGCTCGCGACGTGTTGCTCAGTCTCAAGAAGCAGGCCGGTCTTCCCAAGGGCGCGACGGTCTATGTGCGCGGGGGCAGCTACTACATGGCGGAGACGTTCACACTGCGCAAGGAGCATTCCGGTGCCCCGGGCGCACGCATTGTCTATCGCGCCTTCGAGGGCGAAAAACCAGTGCTTGTGGGTGGCTTGCCAATCCAGGGATTCACCCAGTACAAGGGCGAGATCCTGAAAGCCGACGTGAGTTCGCAGGGCTTCAAGGGCTTCTACTTCCGCCAGTTGTTCTTCAATGGCAAGCGACAGCATCTGGCGCGCTACCCCAACTTTGAGCCCGACGCGCCGATCTGCGGCGGCTGGGCCTTCATTCCCGGCGAGCCGCAGCGGATGTACGGCGCGGCGCTGGAGGAGACGATCGACCAACGCCGCACGTTGAAGGTCAGGCCCGAGGACATCCATGACTGGGCCAATCCCGGCACGGGGGAGATCTTCCTGTTTCCACGACACAACTGGTGGAACCACATCGTGCCGATCGAGTCCGTGGACAAAACCGAGGGCATCATCAAGCTCAAGCCCAATCGAGGATTCGACAGTCGGCTGGGCGATCGGCGCTTCGGCATGAAACCACGCTGTCGCTACTACGTGCGCAATCTTCTGGAAGAGCTTGACGCGCCGGGCGAGTGGTACCTCGACCGCACGACCTGGACGCTCTACTTCTGGCCTCCCGCTCCGCTCGAGGGCGCGACCGTCGTCGCACCACGCACCAGCCAGGTGATCCACCTCCACGGAGGCACGTCGCACATCACCATCCGGGGCTTCATCATCGAGTGCGGCGACCGCTTCGGCGTGAACATGTACCGAGCCAACGACTGCCTGATCGCCGGCTGCACGGTCCGGAACGTCAGTGGGCAATGCAGATATGGCGACGCGGCCATCGCCATCCTTGGCGGGACGAACAATGGCGCGGTCGGCAATGACATTCACGATGTCGGCTGCAACGGCGTCACCGTGAGCGGTGGCGACCGGGAGACATTGACGCCGGGCAGCAACTACGCGGACAACAACTACATCCATCACGCCGGCGTGTTCTGGAAAGCCGGCAGCGGCGTGTCGTGCAGCGGGGTGGGCAACCGCGTGTCGCACAATCTGGTGCACGACACCCCCCGACAGGGCCTGCGCTGGAATGGCAGCGACCACCTGATCGAGTTCAACCGCGTGCACCACACCAACACCGAGATCTCCGACACGGCCGGCATCAACGCCTGCAACAGCAGTTGGACCAAGCGTGGAACCGTCATCCGCTACAACTACGTGCACGACACCCTGGGATTCGGCATGAACCGAGACTACGAATGGGTGTCGCCCTACTACTGCTGGAGCATCTATCTGGACAACTTCACCTGCGGAACAACCGTCTATGGCAACATTTGCGCTCGCATCATCCTCGGCGGACCGTTCATTCACGGAGGCCGGGACAACATCATCGAAAACAACTACGTCATCGACTGCAACACGGCGCAGATGCAATACAGCTCCTGGAAGCCAAATAGCGAGAAACAGAAACAGGGCATCGTGAATGACCTGATGACGCGCGGGAAACTGGCGCCCTACCAGAAGTACCCCGGCCTGTCCGAAATGTTCTCCGCCGACTACGACGAGTGGGTGCAGATGGCGGGCAACAAGTTTCTCCGGAACATCTGCACCTACTCCGACCCCAAGGCCTTGCTCTACAAGCAGCGCAACCTGCCCCTCGACAAGACAGAGTCGGACTACAACCTGGTCTGGCATCATGGCATGCCGATGGGTGTGGGGCTCAAGGACGTGGCGCAGGAGAAGCAGTGGGAGGAGTGGAGGAAACTTGGCTTCGAAGAGCACTCCATCGTTGCAGATCCCATGTTCGTCGATGTGAAGAACGACGATTTTCGCCTCAAACCGGATTCGCCAGCGCACAAACTCGGAATCCAGCAGATCCCGGTCGACAAGATTGGGCCATACCAGCATGAACTGCGCGCATCGTGGCCCATCGTCGAAGCCGAGGGCATACAACAACGCCCACACAGGCTCGATCGCATGCTCAAGCCCCCCCCTCGTACCGCGTTCAAAGCGGGTCCGCGATCCACCTTCCGCGTACCCCGTCTCAAGACTCCCATCGTGATCGATGGCGATGCCACGGACGCGGAATGGAGCCAGGTGGACTTGCGCCGAGGCATCACTCTGCAGCAGAATCCGCGCGGCGCCGAGGCCAAACCCCGAAGCTTCGCCTACATGGCCTTCGACGATCAGCACCTCTACATCTCCTTTCGGAACCAGACCGACGGGCCGCTCAGACGGGGTTCGACGTGGGGCAAGGGCACGGACGCGGTCGAGGTCGCGCTGCGCATTCCGGACGGCTCAATTGTCGTGCTGCGGGGCTTTGTGGATGGTACCTTCGAGAGCAGCACCGAAGCGGGCGCATCCATCGAGGCAGCCAAACGCGCGGAAGCCAGCCAGTACGGCGCCAAGGCCGTGAGCAAGACTTCGTGGTCGGCGGAGTGGAGGATTCCCTTCGCAGCGCTCGGCGCGGATCCCGCGCAGCACAAGCGCTTCGACTGCAACCTGACTGTGCGCAAGACCGCATCCAACCTCTGGCTCATGTGGCGCGGCACGCACGGATCATCGTGGCAAGTGGATCGCGCGGCGGTGATCAAACTGGGACGCCCGGACTGACAGATTGCGAACTCCGCAGATCCTGGAGGGAGAACGGCCCGTGAGCCGTGCCCTGCGAACTCCGCATCATGCGGCTCACGGGCCGTTCGCCCTCGAGAAGACGGTGGTTTGCGCACACGGCGGCTCGTCGGAGCCTCGCCCTCGAGAAGACGGTGGTTTGCGCACACGGCGGCTCGTCGGAGCCTCGCCCT
>JAGLDW010000820.1 GCA_023145395.1 Lentisphaeria bacterium
TGCCACAAGGCACGCGGCATGATCCGAGCGCTCGAACTCGCCGCAAACGGACTCGTCCTGTAACTCAATATTTGGGATTTAAGATCTTAGATTTGGGATCTCCCACGGATCAGGGCAATAGACTCCCAACCCGTTTCTTCAAAAAAAATCTGAAATCCCAACTCTGAAATCCAAAATCCAATGTTCCGCCGGAGGGCGACCTCATGATTCTCATGCTCGACAACTACGATTCGTTCACGTTCAACCTCGTGCAGTACCTCGCCGAGATGGACTGCGAAGTCCGCGTGTTCCGCAACGACGAGATCACCGTGGAGGACGCGCTTGCGCTCCAGCCTGCGGGCATAGTCATTTCCCCGGGGCCCTGCCGCCCCAAGGACGCCGGGATTTCCGTGGCTCTCATCCAGGCTGCGAGCGGCGCTGTGCCCTTGCTTGGCGTCTGCCTGGGACACCAGTCCATCGGCGAGGCCTTTGGAGGCAACGTGATCAAGGCCAAAGCGATCATGCACGGCAAGGTCTCCGCCGTGACCCACGACGGGGAGGGGGTTTTCGAGAAAATCCGCTCGCCCATGAAGGCCACGCGCTACCATTCGCTGTCCATCGAGCGCAAGAGCCTGCCCGACTGTCTCGACATCTGCGCGGAAACCGAGGACGGCGAGATCATGGGCCTGCGCCACAAGGAGCATCCGACCCACGGTGTGCAGTTCCACCCGGAATCCGTGCTCACCCCCGGCGGCAAACGGTTGCTCGCCAATTTCGTGAAAATAACGAAAGGCATATCATGTTCACCGACATTCTCAATCAACTGATCGCGGGTAGCGATCTGTCCGCGGACGAGATCACGGCCGCCTTCAACCAGATCATGAGTGGAGAAGCCACCGACGCGCAAATCGCGGGTTTTCTGGTCGCGTTGCGCATCAAGGGCGAGACCGTGGGGGAAGTCAGCGCGGCGGCGGCGGTCATGCGGCGGCACGCAACCTACATCGACGCCGGCGCGCAGTCGGTCGTGGACACCTGCGGCACAGGCGGTGACGGCGCACACACGTTCAACATCTCCACCGCAACCGCCTTTGTGACGGCGGGCACCGGCATCTGCGTCGCCAAACACGGCAACCGCGCGGTCACCAGCAAATGCGGGTCCGCGGACGTGCTCGCCGCCCTCGGTTTCGATTTGGAATGCGGACCCTACGTCATGGAGCAGTGCATCCAGGAGCACGGCATTGGCTTCCTCTTCGCGCCCAGCATGCATCCAGCCATGAAACACGTCATGCCCGCCCGCAAGCAACTCAAGATCCGCACCATTTTCAACATGCTCGGACCGCTCACCAACCCCGCCGCCGCCACGGGACACGTCCTCGGAGTCTTTGCTCCGGAACTGACCGAAGTCTTCGCCGAGGTGCTCAACGCTCTCGGCTGCCGACGCGCCTTCGTGGTCCACGGTGAGGACGGGCTCGACGAAATCACCTGCACGGGATCCACCCGCATCAGCGAACTCCGCGACGGACAGGTGAAGACCTATCAGTTCGCCCCAGAGATGCTGATCGGCGAAACCTTCGATATCGAGGATCTTGCCGGTGGCGATCCCAATGAGAACGCCCGCATTCTCCGCGCCGTCCTCGATGGCAGCGAGAAGGGGGCGCGGCGCATGGTTGTGCTGCTGAATGCCGCCGCCGCCATCGTGGCCGGCGAAAAGGCCGACACCATGAACGACGGACTCA
>JAGLDW010000821.1 GCA_023145395.1 Lentisphaeria bacterium
GCTGGTCGTGGCTCTGACGGACAGCACGGAGTCCTCAGAAGCCTCTTTCCTTGCGGGCTCTGTCCGCTTCTCTCGCCTCGGCTCGCTGTTCCGTGCCCTTGACGATGCAGTCGTGGCACTCCCAGATGAGTTCGTCGTAGCGAAACATCGAGGCGGGCTTGCCGCAGTGGAAGCAGATCTTCGGCGTGTTCATCTCCGGCGGACGCTTCATTCGGGGATCCTCTTCCGTTTACTAGCTTTTGCAGGCAGCCGCATTGAAAGTCGGCGGCAACATCATCTCGCGCGCGGCCGGGCAGACGGTGAGGCCAACGACTAGTTCACCGGCCGTGAGTGTTGGAAGGGGATTTGCTGCAGTTTGCAGAGGCCATTCCAACGCTTACGGCCATGGTGCAACTTCTGATTCTATGGTTTCTCGATATCCTTCCGAGGCGGTCCACTTCGTCCCTGCCTGGCTCCAAGGCACATGGGATTGCCTGGCTGACAAGCACGGGCTTCTCTGCACGGGGTAGCTTTTCAGGGAATCAAGGTAGGCCAGCCGTGGGCCTCCACATAGTTGGCCAAGTTGCGCGGGCGATACTTAGGATCATTGTCCCAGCGTTGCTTGACCGCTGCGTGGATCAGCACTGGACCCTTTCCATGGTCGATTGGCCTGTAGAAGCGCCGTTTGGAACGGTAGATATGGCGTCTCGATTTATGCAGCGTTGCGTCGGCGCGACCGTTCAGGCTGGCTGCCAAGTGCGGCTCGATGCTCAGTCCGGCCTGCGTGGCCTCGCCTATCATCCAGCCCAGTGGAATATCCGATAGCAACCCGCCAGTCTCCTTGTCCGGCGCATAGCTGCCGCCGATATTACTGTGCACACCAGTGAACCATACCTGCCTCAGGTCTAGTCCCGGTTGCGGCTTCCAGACAGTGGGCTCAAAGTCCGAGCGAAGTTCGTCGATGGCTGAGTCACTCTCCAAGACTTCTCCTTGTTGCTTGCCAAGAACGGGCTAGATGAAGGGCGCTGCATGAACCCTTTGCGTCCTTGCGTCTTTGCGTTGAGTTCCTCTGCCCTGGCCGATCAGAGCCGCGCGCAACGCAGGCGCTCCTGGTTTCGCTATGCGAGAGGACGGCTATAGTGAACGACCCGCTAGGAAGCGGATCCAGCCGATCTGTTCAAATCAAGAGAGAGGTGCCCTATGAAACACGTGTTGACTCGAGCTTTGCTGATGATCTTCCCGTTGTGTGCGGTGGCTATGCTCAGCGGCTGTGCTCGTTTTGGGTCAGATGCCAGCCTGCTTCGCAAGGGGTTTACGGCGCCGCAGATCGCCGCGCATCGGATGGACCGGGCGCGACTGGCCCGCCGCCCTCATCGCCTGATGTTCGACAACGATGGTTGTGACGCACTCTACTTCCCGGCCAAGCTGAAGCCCACAAAGGAAAACTTTCTCAGCATCCGCACGACACCGCTGCCGAAAACGCAAGTGGACACGCTCTCCTACTGCACAATTAGCTCGGGATTCGGTCTCTTCACGCACAACACGAAGGCCGGACAGGTGCTCGACTACGACATCGGGATTCTCAAGGGACGCCGGAACTTGACACCGGATCTCATCGCCCAGGGCACGGACACGCTGCAGGCGGCTGTCGAGTACTGTCACAAGAACGATCTCGAGTGCTTCTGGTCCATGCGCATGAACGACACGCATGACGGCGCGCATCGGCCGGACAAGGTCTATCCGCTCTTCCCAAAACTCAAGAACGATCATCCGGAGTATCTCAACGGCACATTCGAAAAGCGGCCCGGGCACGGCTCGTGGACAAGTGTCAACTATGCGTTGCCCGCAGTGCGGGATCTTGCGTTCCAGTATATTCAGGAAGTCTGCCAAAACTACGACGTCGATGGCGTGACGCTGGATTTTTTCCGCCATATGTCCTATCTGAAATCGGTGGCCTGGGGTGGCGAGGCATCGCGGCGCGAATATCGGGCGATCACGGAACTGATGCGGCGGATTCGCGCGATGAGCGAGGAAGTCGGCATGAAACGCGGCCGTCCGATTCTGATCGCCGTTCGCGTGCCCGATTCCGCCGACTATGCCAAACGCACGGGCTTGGATATCGAGGCGTGGATGGATGAGGGACTTGTGGACATCATGATCGGCAGCGGCTATTTCAAGCTGAATCCTTGGTCGGAGTGGGCGGATTTGGGCAAGCACCATGGTGTTCCCATGTATGCGGGCCTGAGCGAATCCCGGGTGGGAGGCGCGGGAAAACGCTTTAACAGACAAAGCACGGAGAGCTACTGCGCCCGGGCGTTGCGCGCCTGGACGGCCGGGCTCGACGGAGTCTACATTTTCAATGTCTACAACGCGCGCAGCCCGTTTCTAAAGGACGTTGGCGATCCCGCCGGACTTGCGACCCTCGACAAGCTCTACTTCGCGACTGTGCGCGACGGGAATCCCGGCTCGTACTTGTCGGACGGCAGAGCATTCGTCACAATCCCGATCCTGACTCCCACCCAGCCGTGGGACATCATCAACGGCGCGTCGCGCGCGCTGGTTCTGAACATCGGGGACGATGTCGCAGCGGCGTCTGCCGGGGGGCAGAGGCCGACCGTGACCTGTCACCTGCAGATGCGCAGGCCATGCGACCCAGCCAACATCGATGTGAGTTTGAATGGCGCCAAACTTGGCGTGGGGACAGCCACCGACGAATGGATCGATGTGTCGATTCCGTCCACGCTGCTGCGGAAAGGCGACAACACGTTCGACTTTGGCCTCAACCCCAACGCAAAGCGTCCGCGGAAGATCGAAGGCTGGGACATGGAGTACGTCTGCGACCACAAACTCACGGGCCGCAAGCAGGCTCCCTGGCGCCGAGCCTTTGCGGGTGGCAAGTACGAAGAGCGCATCGACGATGGCGCCCTGCTGCTCATCGACCGGGACACCGGTCCGCATCACTGGCCGCACCTCATGTATCCGTGGCATATTCAGGCCGATGACGAGACGGTGGTGGAAGCCCGGGCCAAGGTTGTCCGGAGCAGCGATCCACTCGGGATCTGTCTTCGCATCAGCAACGGTCAATCCGTCGAGTACATCACCCTGGAGTCAGATCGCGTTGGCTTGCGTTTCGCCGGAATCAGCGCGCCGTTCATCACCACCGACGCCTTTCACACCTACCGCGTCCGCATCAAGGGGCAGGACATCCAGGTGTTCGCGGACGGCAAGCTGCTTCTCGATGGAACTGGTCTCTATCGCGAGTCCGCCGCCAAGACCAGGCATTGGCTTGATCTTCTCTACGGTCTGCGGCATTGGAACCAACGTCATCTGTACTTCGGATCGGCCAGCGCGGAGGGCACCAGCGAGTCACTCTGGAAGTTCGTCCGATTCCGCAGTGACAGTCGACACGAGGTCCTCAAGGATTTCGTCCTGAAGATCGACTATCCGGATGCGCCCACGAAGTAGCGATGGGTGGGCGTTCAACACATTATATGCCGTATCGCGTTCTGCTTGGAAGCTATAATATCCTTTTTCTTTCACCGAAGGGATCTTCATGTCCGGCAATGCAATCACAATCGAGGATGTGCCGCGTATCGGCCGGCGGGCGAAAATCGTCATTGCTGTCGTTGCGGGGACGGTGCTTGTGGCTGTGGTCGTGGGGGGATGGTGGATGAGAAGGCGGCTTGCCGCCGTAGATGCTTTCTCGAGTGTGCTGACCGAGACTGCCCGTGCCGATCCGGACCGCATTCTCAAGCAAGTCAATCGCCGATACCGAGGCATGAGCGACGAGCAGCGGAAGGCGGCGCTTGACGATCCGGCAGTGGTCGAGCAACTCTTCGCGGAGATGACAGTCACCGAAATGCGACGCTCGTTCGCGCCCATCTTCAAACTGCCAAGGCCCGTGCGCGCCCGCATCTTCAAGGAATCGGCCGCCAGCATTCGGGAATCGTCGAGGAAGCATACCAACAGGGACATCGCCGAGTTTCTGGACAGTCCTTCCGGAAAAGGCATGCTCAGCGGTCTGTCACAATTCTTCATTCTCGAACTCAGCGGCAGGGAAAAAGCCGAGACAGCACCACTTGCCAACGAAATTTTCAGGCAGATTAACCGCGGGAAAGCACACGGGAGACAACGCAGATGATGGTTCGGACAACAGCGCCCAAAGCTCGGACGAAACGGCAAGGCTTTACGTTGATTGAACTACTGGTGGTCATTGGCATCATCGCCGTTCTGACCGCGATGATCTTCCCCGCGTTTTCCAAGGCGAAGGGCCGTGCGAACCGTGCGGCCTGCATCTCCAATCTGCATCAGATCGGCACGGCTGTGGAACTGTACCTGGGGGACAACGACGCCTACTATCCCTATTACTGCACCTCCTTCCCCACCGTCGAGCCCCGCCGCATCCCGATCACCCGTCCCCTCGGGCTCTATCTTTCGACTCCGGAGGTGTTCCGGTGCTCTGGCGACAACGAAGACATGTACCGGGACGAGGGGACGAGCTATCTGTGGAACCGCTACCAGATCGAACTGAATCTGCGGGCGGTGAAAGCGATGTACGATGGTGGTGTCTCCGGCCCGATCCAGGAAGCGTACTTCCCCGTCATGTCGGACATCGGCCCCTATCATGGCAGGAAGGGCTCGGCGCTGTCGGTGAATGTTCTGTTCACCAGTGGACGTGTCGGCCCGGGAAGCGATGTGACCTTCCTGAAACCCTAGGTGGCTCGGGACCTCCGGGACCGAGGGCATTTTCCGCTCCACTCGCGGCCTGGGCCGTCCCGCGCCACCATGGTTGTGTGGTCTAGATCATTGCCTTCTGTGCTTCCTGTGTACACACGACGGCATTGCGTGTACTGGATGCGCGTTGCCCATCTTCGAGAGTGGAATCTTCTCTGAATTCTGTAATAATGTGTAGGGCAAGTAGATAAAGGCAAGACAAGTATCCTGGCATCTCCTTTGCTATGGAGTCTCAAACGATGCAGTCGGTGGTTTGCCGGCAGCAGTTGGACGAGACAGCAAAGGAGGTCGAGACAATGAATGCCACAGGATGGAAACAAGTTCGGTTGACAGTGATGGCGGCGGTGAGTGCAGGTGCTTTGTTTGCGGCAGGGACGTTGACCCCGACGAACTCGGGGCTTGCCCCCCTGACGATTCTGGATCACCGCGTGGAGGTGGTGATCAACAATGGGTTCGCGATGACGCGGGTGTCGCAGCGTTTCTCGAATCCGAATGACACGGCCACGGACGGGATCTACGCCTTTCCCCTGCCAAAGGGCGCAAGCCTGGCCGAGGTGAGCGCGCAGATGGGCGAAACGGTGATCAATGGGGAGGTGCTGCCGAAGGAGGAGGCGCGCAAAGTGTACGGGGAGGAGCGGGATGCGGGCAATCAGGCGGCGCTCGCGGAGAAGGACGGGTACATGCGCTTCGAGTTCCAGATCGCGAACATCCCGTCGGGGGAGGCGGTCGATATCAGCTTTGTCTACTACCAGACGCTCTCCATCGACACGGGCGTCGGCCGCTATCTGTATCCATTGGAGGAAGGCGGAACGGACACTCCCGAGGCACAGAGCTTCTGGACACGCAACGAGAAGGTGACTGGATCTGTGACCTTCGACGTCGTGCTGAAATCCGCCTGGCCCGTTGCGGACGTGCGCGTCCCTGGAATGGGTGGTGCGCAGGTCACGGCGGAAGGCGAGGGGACGCATCGGGTGCATGCGGAATGGAAGGGCGGCTCTCTCAATCACGACTTTGTGGTCTACTACCGACTCGCCGACAATCTCCCGGGACGGATCGAGGTCATCCCCTACCGGTCCGCATCGGATCAGCCAGGCACGTTCATGATGGTGGTGACTCCGGGCGTGGACCTAAAGCCCCTCTCCGGCGGCGCGGACTATGTGTTCGTGCTGGACGTGTCCGGCAGCATGCGAGGCAAGCTCGCAATCTTGGCGGACGGCGTCTCCCGCGTGCTTGGCAAGCTCTCGCCGGCGGACCGGTACAAGGTCGTGACCTTCAGCAACAATGCCCAGGTGGTTGTTGACTGGCAGTCGGCCGAGCCCGCCAACGTGCAGTCGGCGATCGCCACGGTGAAGGCGTTGCAGGTGCAGGGCGGCACCAACGTCTACGCCGGTTTGCAGAAAGCGCTGTCCAACATGGATGCGGACCGGGCCATGAGTCTGGTGCTGGTCACCGACGGGGTCACCAACACGGGCGTGATGGATCCGAAAGCGTTTCACAAACTGATGAAGCAGGCGGATGTGCGTGTGTTTGGCTTCCTCATGGGCAACAGCGGCAACTGGCCGCTCATGAAGACCATCTGCGATGCCAGCGGGGGATTCTACGCGGGAGTTTCCAACAGTGATGACATCATCGGGCAGATCATGCTGGCCAAGAGCAAGGTCACGCACGAGTGCATGCACGACGCGGAGCTGAAGATCAAGGGAGTGAAGACCTTTGAGGCGAATGCCGGCTGGATCGGAAAGGTCTACCGGGGCCAGCAGCTTGTCATCCTGGGCCGCTACAAGAAGGGCGGAACGGCCACCGTCGAGCTGACGGCCACCATCACCGGCGAGAAAAAGGTCTACTCGACCACTTTCGACTTCCCGGAACTCGACACCGACAACCCGGAACTGGAGCGTATCTGGGCCATGCATCGCGCCGACGAGATCGGGCGTCTGGCCGACTTGGGCATGATGGGCGCCGAGGACGCCAAAGGCGTCATCCGAGACTTGGGGACAAAGTACCAGATCGTCACGGATGAGACTTCCATGGTGGTGCTAGCCGACCAGACGTTCGAGCGTCGAGGGATCAAACGACGCAATCGCGACCGAATCGCCGTCGAGCGGAAGGCGCAGAGCGCGCGTGCAGCACAGCCCGTGCGCAACTACCAAGTCGATCGCAGCAAGCCTGCGTTCAACCTGCCCACTCCGTCCATCGGTGGTGGCGGTGCGCTGGATCCATTCAGCGTTCTGCTGATCTCGCTGTTCGGCATCGGCGCCGTAGTCGTCAAACGTCGGTTCCGGGACTGAGGACGGAGGTGTATTCCGGTGAAAGATTCCTTCACCCAACAAGACGGCGGAGAGGCGGGTTTGCCCGTGATCTCCGCCGTCGTCATTGTCGTCGCCGTGGTGGCGCAGAGCTTTCCTGCGCTGTCCGCGGCGTTGCAGCTTGAGCGTTCCGCAGTTGCGGGGGGACAGTGGTGGCGCGTGATCACGGGGCATCTGACGCATTGGTCCTGGGAGCATCTCTGCTGGGATCTTGCGGGGTTCGCAATCCTGGGCTGTCTATGCGAGCGCCGCTGGCGGGGACGCTTTGTGGTTTGCCTGCTCGTCTCGGCTGGCTGCGTTTCCGCCGCATTCCACTTCTGGCATCCGGAACTGAGTGCGTATCGGGGATTGTCGGGTGTTGATTCGGCCTTGTTCGGCCTCGCTCTCGCCGCGTTCTGGCGCGATGCGCGGCATCGGAGGGACTCGGCGATGACGTGGCTGTTCGGAGGCGTGGCACTGCTCTTCTGCGCGAAGATCACCTACGAGATCATGGCGTGCGACTTCGTGTTTGTGGCGGATGCCGGCGGGCGGATGATGCCAGTGCCTGTGGCGCATGTGGTCGGATTCCTAAGCGGTGTTGCCTGTGCGCTGGTCGGTCTGCGCCTGTCGTCAGTGGTTCGGGCCTCTGGGACCGAGGGTGTCGGCGCATGCCAACTCGCGGTGCGGGACGTCCCGCACCACTAGGGCAGCGATTCGGCGTTCGCTGGCGTCTCCACAGGAAGGCGGTATAGTAGATGTTTGTTGAACTCAAGACGAAAAGAGATCATGGCAATGAAACGCGGACACGGCATCATTACGATTACACCCTCGAAGGTCTGCCTTCGGGTGTAGGTTGCCGCTGCCTATGTGCAAGCCCTTCCCCCGTTGGCGGGGGAAGGGCTTTTTTCTTTTCTGGCTGCCACGATGTATGCTTCGCCCGACCGGGCGGCGCGAGTGGACAACTGGAGACAGGATGATGAAGGACATACGAATTGGTCTGATCGGCTTCGGCACGGTCGGCGCGGGTGTGGTGGAAAGCGTGCTTGGGAATGGCGGGCTCATCGCCGAGCGCACAGGTCTGCGCCCGGTGATCGCCAAGATCGCGGATCTGGACATTGAGACCGATCGCGGAGTCACGCCCCCCGCTGGCAGTCTGACGACCGATGTCGCCGAGGTGCTTGAAAATCCGGAGATCGATGTGGTGGTCGAGTTGGTTGGCGGCACGGGGATCGCCAAGGATTTCGTGCTCCGGGCGTTGGAGAATGGCAAGTCGGTCGTCACCGCCAACAAAGCGCTCCTGGCCAAGCACGGAAAAGAGATTTTCGCCACTGCGAAGGCATCTGGCATGGATGTCTACTACGAGGCGAGCGTGGGCGGCGGCATCCCCGTGATCAAGTCCATGCGAGAGGGGCTTGTGGCCAACCGCATCGTCGAGATTGTGGGGATTCTCAACGGCACCTGCAACTATATTCTGACGCGTATGGAGCGCGAGAAGATCGGCTTCGAGGATGTCTTGCGCGAGGCGCAGGAGGCCGGCTATGCCGAGGCCGATCCGAGTTTCGACGTGGACGGGATCGACACCGCGCACAAGGCAACCATTCTCGCCTCGCTGGCCTACGGGGAATGGTTTGGCATGGACCCGCTGTATATCGAGGGCATCCGCTCCGTGACGCTGTCGGACATCGAATACGCGGACGAACTGGGGTACCGCATCAAGCTGTTGGCCATCGTGAAGATGCACGAGCAGAACGTGCAGATGCGGGTGCACCCCGCGCTGGTGCCGAAGCGGTCGCTGCTGGGCAACGTGTCGGGCGTGTTCAACGCGGT
>JAGLDW010000822.1 GCA_023145395.1 Lentisphaeria bacterium
CGCGAGGCCACGGCCAGCGCGGTGGTGGCGGATGTCATGGACGTGGCGCTGAACCGACGGTTTGATTCGCATCACCGCGTGGCGGCGTTTCAACCCCACCAGGGGTACGAGAACATTGTGCCCATGAGCGAGGTGCGCACACGCTACTATCTGCGCTTGCAGGCACTCGATCAACCGGGGGTGCTGGCGTCGGTAAGCGGGATTCTCGGCAGGCGTTCCATCAGCATCGCCAGCATGACGCAGAAGGAGGGAAACCAGGTGTCGGTGCCCATGGTGATTCTGACCCATCAGGCCCGCGAGGCGGACATGCAGGCCGCGCTAGCCGAAATTCGCGAACTGGACGAGATTGCCGGGAATCCCATGATGATCCGCATCGAGGATCTCTGAGGATGGAACCCGATGCTTTGCGAGTGTACATAGGCAAACACGAAAACGATATGCGAAGAGGCTCTTTTGGGAGCCTGAAAGGATGATTCCTATGAAGAACGGAGTGCAAATCTACGACACCACACTGCGTGACGGCACGCAGAGCGAAGGGGTTTCCTTCTCCAAGACGGACAAGATCCGGATCGCGGAGAAGCTGGACGCGTTCGGCATCGCCTACATCGAGGGCGGTTGGCCGGGCTCGAATCCGAAGGACCGGGATTTCTTCGAGGAAATGAAGAGCCGTCCGTTGAAACAGGCGAAGCTGACTGCGTTCGGCAGCACTTGCCGGGTCAAAGGCCGAGTCGAGGACGACAAGAATCTGCAGCTTCTGGTGGAGGCGGAGACGCCTGTGATCACCATCTTCGGCAAGAGCTGGCTGTTGCATGTGCACGACGTGCTGAAGACGACCCCCGAGCGCAATCTGGAGATCGTGGGTGACTCGGTGGGCTACTTGGCCGGGTATGGACGCGAGGTGATATTCGACGCGGAGCATTTTTTCGACGGCTATGTGGATAGTCCGGAGTATGCGCTGGACGTGTTGCGCAGGAGCGCGGAGGCCGGTGCTAGCTCGGTCGTTCTGTGCGATACCAACGGCGGCATGCTGCCACATGACATTGCCCGCATCACCGAAGTGGTGCGCGCGGCGCTTCCCGAAGACGTGGTCGTGGGCATCCACTGCCACAACGACACGGAGTGCGCCGTCGCCTCCAGCCTGGCGGCGATACGCGCGGGCGCCACGCATGTGCAGGGAACGGTCAACGGCATCGGCGAGCGCTGTGGCAATGCGAACCTCTGCTCGATCATACCGGCGCTGGAGATGAAGATGGACCTGCGCTGCCTGCAGGACGCCGACGCTCTCACGCGTCTCTGCGAGTTGAGCCGGTTCGTGGACGACCATGCCAACATGCGGGGCGATGACCACAGACCCTACGTGGGGCAGTCCGCCTTCGCCCACAAGGGCGGCATGCACGTGAACGCAGTCTCCAAGAACGCCACTACCTTCGAACATGTGAAGCCTGAGAGCGTGGGCAATCGGCGGCGCATCCTGATCTCGGATCTTTCGGGTGGAAGCAACATCCTGCTGAAGGCGGAAGAGCACGATATCGACCTCAACGGCAAGGGCGACGACGTACGCCAGATCTTGGTCGAACTGAAGAATCTGGAGGCGGAGGGATACGAGTTCGAGTCCGCAGACGCATCCTTCAGCTTGCTGGTCGAAAAGCTCATGCACAAGCATCAGCCTCTGTTCCATCTGGAGGGCTTCCGTGTCATCGTGGAGAAGCGGGGGCCCGAGGACCCGAGTCTCTCGGAGGCGACCATCAAGCTGCGTGTCAACGATCAGACCGAGCTCATGGCTGCCGAGGGGACGGGGCCGGTGCATGCTCTGGACCTGGCGTTGCGCAAGGCGCTGATCAGATTCTTCCCCGAGGTGGCGGACATGCACCTGCGGGACTACAAGGTGCGCATTCTCGATGGCGAAGGTGGCACGGCGGTCAAGACCCGGGTGCTCATCGAATCCGGAGACGGGAAGGACATCTGGAGCACGGTCGGCGTGAGCGAGAACATCATCGAGGCGAGCTGGGAGGCGCTTGTGGATTCCGTGGAGTATTTCCTCATCCG
>JAGLDW010000823.1 GCA_023145395.1 Lentisphaeria bacterium
GGATGAATGGCTTTGCCACTCCGCGAACCAGATCGACCCGCTCCTGCACGGTCTCCGATCCCCTGTAGCCGGGGTAAACGAATCCAGACAGGTTCAGCGGAAACAGGTATACATCGATTCCGTATTCTTTCTGCTCGCATAGCTCCACAGTGTCAACTTGGTGTGTGGATATGCCGGCCAGTAAACCCGCGGCGTGGGTCTTGTCGACGAGCCGCTCAAGCCCGCCGATGGCATCGCCGCGCCTGGGGCGGTCAACATACTGGGCGTGGATCACGCAGACCTCGGTCCGGTTCTCGATCAGGTACCCCAGCTTCTGTTGGTGGCTCTTCATTTCCGAGGTCTCGTTGAGCCGCGTTCAGCGCCACTTGCGATAGGCGGCGGCATGTTGCTCGATCGTCTCGGGGCGGTGGTGTTTGAACCACGGAATCATGACCGTTCGTTCGTGGAAGGCTGCGGCTACGGGCAGGCTGCCCTCGGGCTGGCGCAGGTCGCGGTTGGAGAACACAATCGCGTCGATGGCCGGTGTCTGTGGAGCTGCGTCTCTGCGGGAGTTTGGCACTACAAAGCACGTGCGCATTCCGCACTTTGTGGTGAGCACGGTTTCCCCCTCGTTGAGACGATGTAACGGGAAAGAAGCCGCCCGGGCACGGGAGGGAAGGAAGGAGAGGGAGGAGGAACCATGCCCGAACGGCTGTGAATAGACGGTCGGCCCTGGACTAGCGCGCGGGGAAGGGCTCGAGGATCGATTCAACGGCTTTGCTCAACTGCATATGACGCTTGGCAACGGGGACTTCCAGGTCCACATCGTCCGTGGCCGTGCCCTGCCAGTACATGGTCGAGTCTGCGCCACTCACACAGCGGAGCACCAGTGTCCCTTCGTTGCGGGGCACGGTCTTGGTGGCGCCGGCATAGTCGTCACCAGTGTAGTGGGAGATGGCATCCATGGCCGCATTGCGGCATGCCACAGTTCTGCTTCCCTGCTTGAGCGATGCGTCATAGCTGATCCAGAAACTTGGGGAGTCATCGCTGGCCTTTGTGTAGCCCTTGGCTGCAAGCGCTTGCTCGGCTGCCTGGTGAACGATCTTCGATAGACGAGGATCAGCGACGCCCGACTTGGTTCGTGTTTTGGCATCGGCGGCCGGCGACCACGCATAGGAGCTCAACGCGGGTCGGTTCGTGTGCTCGTACGCCACGTTCGGTCTCGTCGTCGTGCATCCTGCTGCCAGCACGAGCAACGCTACGCTGCTTCCCAAGCTCACGGACAGTGATTTCTTATTCATCTTGCCTTCTCCTTGATGCTGTTTGCTGCATTCACGCTTCGTTCGGGACACGGTGGAGGGGGGGTTGCATTCTCTCCTTTCTCCTGAGCCTCTCACTGGGTTCAGGGTTCGAGGGGGACAGGATCGCGTAACGGCTTGTGAGGCTTGACCTCGGAATGCCGTTGCCCGGAGGGCGCGGCGAAGGCTTCCCAGCCGCCGCCAAGAGCCTTGTACAGGCGCACCGCGTTCAGAACGATGGCGCCTTCGCTCACGACCAGCTGCTCTTCGAGACCGAGACGTGAACGCTGGGCGTCCAGGACATTGCTGAAATCAATGAGCCCGTTCGTGTACTTATCCTGGGAAATCTCAACCGCTGTGGTGGCTGCTTTAGTGGCTTCCGTCAGCGCAGCCCGAACGTGTTGTTCCTCAGTGAAATCCGTGAGTGCGTTGCGGACTTCCCTGACGGCATTCAGTACGGTCCTTTCGTAGCGTGCCAGACTCTCTTCCTGAAGGGCGGTTTGGATGCGGATGTTGTTGCGGATTGCGCCTGCGTGCAAGATCGGCCACCGGACCGACGGACCGATCCCGGACACGCGGCTTTTCGGATCGAAGAGGTCCGCCAAGCCAAACGCTTCCAAACCGATGGAACCGATCAGTATGAAGCGTGGGTACAAATCTGCCGTGGCCTGACCGATCCGGGCAGTCTGCGCGGCGAGGGAGTGTTCGGCCTGACGAATGTCAGGTCGTCGCCGCAGGCTGTTGGCGGGGATTCCAGTGATCAGGTGGAATGGCAAGGAGGGAATCGGTCGTGTCTCGCGCAGTTGCTCATGCAGCGTGCCGGGCAAGCAGCCGACCAGTGCCGCGAGACCGTTCATCGCCGCCTCGATACCGCTCCGCAATCCTGGAATCGATGCCCGGGTTCGCTCCAGATTGTAACGGGCCTGGTGTATGGCCAGCTCATCCACCAAGCCTGTTTGATGGCGCGACTTCAGCAGATCAAAGGTGTCTGCCTGTGCCTGTAGGTTGGTTTCGGTCACCAGCAGTCTTCGCTGGTACATGCGCAGCTTGATGTAGGTGCTGGCGACTGCACTCGCGAGAGAGACCCACACTGCCTCCGTCAACGCCTCCATCACCTGCACCTCGCTGGTGGCCGCCTCCACTCTGCGGCGCGTGCCACCAAACAGATCGAGTTCCCAGGATGCATCGAATCCTGTGTGATAGAAATCGTCATCCTGAACCGGCCTGCCGGTGACGCTCTCGGAATCGCTGATTCCGTAGGTGTAGAGCGCGGTGGCGTCCACCCACGGCAACAGCCGGGAGCGACTGATCCCCAACCGGGCACGTGCCGCCCGGATTCTGGATTCAGCCTCTCTCAGGTCCGGACTCCCGGCCAGTGTCTTGCCGATCAGCTCGGTGAGGAGCGGATCGCCCAGGACAGTCCACCAGTCTGCCAGCGATTCCGTTGTGATCTCACGTGGTTGCTCGGCATGATCGAGCACATCGGAGTAGTCGGGTTTGGGCAGGGCCGGCGATTGGTAATCAGGGCCGACCGTGATGCAGCCAGACAACAGCGAAGACATAACAGCCAGCGCGACGACACTCGTCGTTGCCTTCATGGCGTCGGCCTTCGCGAATACCTTCGCCTTGATTCCTTCACGAAGTCGCTGGAACAGCACGTAGAGGGTCGGCGTAAGGATGATGCCGACCGTGGTCGCAACAACCATGCCCGAGAACACGGTGGTGCCAATGGCGCGTCGACTGTTGGCGCCGGCACCCGTGGCAAAGACCATCGGCAGCGTGCCGAGGATGAACGTGAATGCCGTCATGAGCACGGCTCGGAAGCGCTCGCCAGCGCTCGTGGAGGCCGCGTCAATGATCGAATGCCCTGCCTCGCGTTGCTGTTTGGCGAACTCGATGATGAGAATCGCGTTCTTGCTGGCGATGCCCACGAGCATGATGATGCCCAGTTGTGCGTAGGTGCCCAGGGGCAACCCGCATATCCCCAGTCCCAGCAACGCCCCTAGAAGAGCCACGCTGAGAGACAGAATCACCGGTACGGGAATCATCCAGCTCTCGTACTGAGCGACCAGGAACAGATATCCGAAGATCAGAGCCAGCACGACCAGGATGATCGCCTGGTTGCCGGTACTCTTCTCTTGGTAGCTCATGCCCGCCCACTCAAAGCCGTAGCCGTGGGGCAGCAGCTCATTCGCCACACGCTCCATCGCGTCCATGCCCTGCCCGGAACTGACCATGGGAACGTTCAAGGCCGTGATCGCGGCACTGGGGAACAGATTGTGCCGGTCCAATGTGCGGGG
>JAGLDW010000824.1 GCA_023145395.1 Lentisphaeria bacterium
TGCACATAGAGCCTCTCAACGTCGCCAATGTCGCCTCGGTAGGTGGACTCGGCCCGAATGAGCACCTGCTTGACCTGGCTCCCGATGTTGATGTCGTTCACATATCTTTTGCCCAGATATGTTTGCAGTGTGCCAAAGATGTTTGCGGTGGGGACGTCCAGAGACTGGGCCTTTTCGCGATCAATCGCCACGTACAGCCGTGGGGTCCGTGCGGTGTACGTGCTGAAGGCAAACATCACCTCTGGAGCTTGGTTGAGCCGGGCCAATATGGTGTTCATGACCGCCTCCAACTTGAGGGGATCCGTATCGTCGAGGGCCTGTAGGCGCATATCCTGTCCGCCGTTGGCTCCCATGCCCATGATGGCGGGAGGCATGAACAGGTTGATCTCGGCCTCCGGCACCGTGGCCATACGGGCGCGCAGCGATCTCAGGATGGCCGACGCGCTCTGTTCAGGGTCTTTACGCTCATCCCAGTGCTCGAGGTCGATGAGCATCAAGGCCGAGTTTTCGCCTCGGCCACCGACCATACTGAAGCCAGCCACATTCATGGATGCGTGTACGCCTGGCGTCTCGAGTACCCACGGTGTGATCCGCTCCAAGACCTTGCGAGTGCGTGCCAGGGTCGCGCCCTCGGGCAGTTGGATGTTCACAAAAACCACGCCCTGATCCTCGTCCGGGATGAAAGCAGTCGGCGTCACCGAGAAGAGGAGCCATGACATCCCCATTACCAACAGCAAGGACACGATGGTCACCGCAGTCCTCCGTGCAACCCATACTGAAACCGTCACGTAACCGCGACGACTCCGGTCGAGTATCGTGTTGAACCAGGCCAGAGGTCCACGCTTGATCGGCTTGGGAATCCGCAATAGCGTTGCACACAGGGCTGGACTGAGGGTCAGCGCGACCAGAAGTGAGAACGTCACCGCAGCGGAACAGGACACGGCGAACTGGCGGTAGATCCGGCCGCTCATTCCCCCCATGAAGGCGATCGGAACAAAAATGGCGAGCAGAACCAGAGTCGAAGCGACCATCGCCCCGCTGATGTCACGCATGGCCTTGACCGTGGCTGCCTTTTGGTCCAATCCCTCGAATTCCATGACATGGATCACCCGTTCGACCACCACGATCGCGTTGTCCACGACAGTCCCGATCACCAGAACTAGCGCAAAGAGCGTGAGGAGATTGATGCTGTAGCCGAACGCGGCCAGCACGGTGAAGGTCGACAGCAGCGACACCGGGATCGCCACGGTGGGAATCAGTGTCGCCCGCCAGTCCTGCAGAAATACGTAACACACTAGGACCACCAGGGAGAACGTGAGAAACAGGGTCACCACGACCTCCTTGATGCTCATGCGTACGAATTCCGTGATATCTATCATCACGAATCCACTGAAGTCTTCGGGATAGGTCCGGCTCAGGCGGGCAAGCTCCGCCCGAACGGCTTCCATGGCATCGATGGCGTTGGTTCCCGGGGTTTGGTTCAGTTCAATGCAGACTGCGGGTACTCCATTGTAGGTTCCCTCTATGGTGTAGAGATCCCCTCCCATCTCCACTCGAGCGATGTCTTTGAGATGGACCAGTCCCCCCTCCTGCGCACTGCGCACAATCAGGTTCTCAAAGGCCTCCGGCTCGTTGAGCCGCCCTTCTGCTTGCAGGGGGAACGTCATCATCATTTCTTCGGCCCCGCTCGGCGCTGCCCCCACCGTACCGATGGATGCCTCCAGGTTCTGGCTCTGGATCGCGATTGCGACATCATTCGGGGTCAGAGCCAGCGCATTCATGCGGTCGGAATCCAGCCAGACACGCATGCTGAATTCGGGGCCCAGAACCGTTGCGGCGCCGATGCCGGGAATACGCTTGAGCACGTTCTTGACATGCGTGTGCAGATAGTTCGCCATGAAGACTCGGTCATGGGTGCCGTCGGGAGATAGGAAGGTCAGCATGCCAAGAAGCGTGGAGGACTCCGATGTGACGGAAATGCCCTCGCGTGTCACTTCGTCGGGTAACCGGGACCGTGCTTGCTGGATGCGGTTCTGCACGTTGACTTGCGCGATATCCCGGTCGGTTCCCACCGCGAAGGTGATCGTCAATTCGTAGTTTCCGGTGTCATCGCTTTTGGAGGACATGTAGAGCATGCCGTCCACACCATTGATCTCTTCCTCCAGAGGGGCTGCCACTGTGTTGGCCAACACGTCGCTGCTCGCACCCGGGTACAGAGTCGACACTTTCACCTGCGGCGGAGCGACCTCCGGATACTGGGCGATGGGCAACGACATCATGGCCCACACACCCGCTAGGGACAGCACGATGGAAATGACCATGGCAAAACGCGGGCGTTCGATGAAGAAGCGTGCGATCATAGTCTATGCGCCTCCATCGGTCATCTGCTCGGAAACGATCACTTTCTGCCCCGGGTTCACCTTCTGCAACCCGCCGACAACCACACGCTCACCGATCTCAAGTCCTTTGCGGACACACTGTCGATTGCCGAGTACGCTTCCAAGGGTTATCCGGCGTTGATTCACTGTGTCGGATGCGTCCACCACGAACACAAAATGGCCGCATTCATCAGCTACGACCGCCTCCACGGGAATCTGTGGTGCGTGCGGACAGTCTCTCTTCTCCAGGATCACTGTCACGTAGCCATGCGGGATCAGCAGGCCATCCGGATTGTCGAACCGTAGACGGATGGCGAGATTCGCCGTTCGTGGGTCCATCTCGTTGTTCGCATGATCCCAGACACCACCTTCCGAATAGAGTGTTCCGTTAGGCAATCGGAGGGTGATTTGAGGTTGCCGGTCATTGCCCGGCACCTGGATCCTATCCAGGTACGCCCGGTCGGTCATCGCGAACGTCACGCGAACCGGATCGGTCTGCACGACACGAGCAAGGGGGCCGGTAACCGGGCCTACCAGGTTTCCCTCCGTGACCAATGCCTTGCCGATGCGACCCGCGATCGGCGAGCGAATCTCCGTATATGCCAAGTCAATCCGCGCCAATTGCAGATCCGCTGTTGCCTGCCGGATTGTGGCCTGTGCCTGGTCAATCCCGCTTTCCGCATGGATCAGCCGGGCTCGGGATTGGGCAAGCCGCCCCTCGACCTGTCGAATGACCGCCTGCACCTGAACGACTCGGGCCGTGGCTTGCGCTACCTCTGCCTTGCTGCGAGCAACGCCGGCTTCGCCTTGCAGAGAATCGTTCACGGCAGCGTCCAAGTCGGCCTGTGAAATGCTGCGTTCGTCGGCATCCTGAAGGCGCTTGAGGAATTTCCTCGCTCGCTCGACGTTCGCGTCCGCCGATCCTTGACCCGCATTGGCCGCCTCCACACCGGCCACGGCTGCCGTGAGATTCGCTCTGGCACCGTCAAGATCGGCACCCACCGCGACCAGATCGGCTCCAGCCACGGTACGGGCCGCTTCCGCAGCCGCCAGACCGGCCCGAGCTTGTGCTCCGCCGGCTTCAGCCAGAGCCACGCGAGCCCTGTATCGGTCCTGACAAATCGTGTAGAGAAGTGTATCACGTTCGACGTAGTTGCCCTCCGTGAAATGCACGGTCTCAATGGTCCCCGGAACTTCAGCACACACGTTCACGTGCTGCATCGCTTCAACGTGCCCCACGTACTCTCGCGGCAACTCCGTCGGCCCCTCTCCAACCGGGGCGGCCACAATGGCAAGCAGTGCGGTAGGACCTCCCGGTCCGCCTCCCGGTGGTCCTGTTGGCTTTCCGGGAGGCATCAAACCACGCAGAAGCCATCCCGTCGCAACGAGCATCACCAAAGCAACCGCAAGGAAGCCACCGAAAGATGGTTTGCGCACCTCACGCACCGACGTCTCTGTACTGTTTTTCTGTTCAATCATTCGTTGTCTCCTGTGGGCACAAGCACCTTGATTGTGGGGACCTCGTGGCCTCGCCGGCTCCGGTTTCCGCTTCGTCATCGGTTTGCTGTGTTCGTATATGCAAGCGTCGTGCCAAGATGCCGACAGGTTCACGGGAGTCCCTATAGAACGCCTCGCTCGCTATATATGGCGGGATAGGCCGTTGTATATTGCGGACCCCGCAGTATCGTGCGGATTATGAAACCGTCATCGGCAAGCGATTTCTTCCGCGAGGTCACATTGCGGATCACCGGGCATCTCGATCCGGGCGAGGCCCTGTTCCGGTCCATGGAGTACTTGAAGGAGTTCATCCCGCTCGACACCATGGGGCTGTATTATCTGGACCTAGAGCAATTGGCGATCCGGACAGTGGCCGAAGTTTCGGTGGATGGCGGCCTGAGGGAATACGGAGAGTCGCTTCCGAGCACGCCGCTGGACGACGTCCTGTATCGGTACGTCGTTGCCAAGATGGAAAAGGAGGATCCGCTCGACATCATCAACAGGCCGTTGGAAGGCGATCCGATGTCGCGGATGCCGAGTGCCTTTGCCGCCGATCTTCCATCGCGCTCCGTCATGGCGCTTCGGCTACGTATTGAAGAGGAGGCGTTCGGTGTCCTCCTGATGTCCGCCGCCGGCAACAACCGGTATACTCCTGAACACGGAGAATTGATCACGGTCGTGAAGGAGCCTATCGCGATCACCATGAGCAACGCCCGGCGCTACCGCGAACTGAGCCGTCTGAAGAATCAGCTCAGGGACGACAATCTGGCGATGCAACAGGATATGGGGTCACTGCTGGGAAGTCAGATTATCGGCTCGGATTTCGGTCTGAAGCACGTCATGGATCTGGTGCGACAGGTGGCGCCACAAGCGTGTCCCGTTCTTCTGCTTGGGGAGACGGGAACGGGAAAAGAAGTGCTCGCGAACGCGATTCATCTGGCCTCTTCGCGACGGGATGGCCCCATGATCCGGGTCCAATGCGGAGCCATTCCCGAAGCACTGCTGGACGGGGAGCTCTTCGGGCATGAGAGAGGAGCGTTCACGGGAGCGATTCAGACTAGGCGGGGGCGGTTTGAGCGCGCGAGTCAGGGAACGATTTTTCTTGACGAAATCGCAGAGCTTACCCCGGAGGCGCAGGTCAAACTCCTGCGCGTTCTGCAAGAGAAAGAATTCGAGCGAGTGGGGGGGGATCGAACGATCAAGGCGGATGTGCGTGTGATAGCCGCGACGCACCGGGACCTGCCGCGGATGGTGGCCGACGGCACGTTCCGCGAGGACCTCTGGTTCCGCCTCAATATCTTCCCGATTCATCTCCCCCCAGTGCGTGAACGGAGAGGGGATATCCCCTCACTGGTACGACACTTCGTCGAACGCAAAGCGCGAGAGATGGGCCTCCTGCCCATTCCCGAGGTCGATCCCAATGCGCTGGGAGCCGCACTCGACTACGACTGGCCAGGTAACGTCCGCGAATTGCAGAATGTGGTTGAGCGGGCCTTGATCCTATCACGAGGGCACCCCCTGCGCTTCCTGGACCTGACTCCCGTTCCTCCGGCGAGCACGGTTGTCGGCCTGGGGGGGGATGCTCCTTTGGCCACACTCAACGACGCCATGGCTTCCCATATACAGAAGGCTCTTGAACTGACCAAGGGACGTGTCGAGGGGCCGGATGGCGCCGCCCGAATGCTCGCGGTCAACCCCAGCACGCTTCGTTTCCGTATCAAGAAGCTCGGAATCCGCTGAGTCCCAAGAGCCGGGAAGCCGGAAGGCGGGTTGAGCAAGGGATCGGAACTCGGAGCCAATCGCTGAAGAATTGAATACGCAACCTGCTAGCGGGCAGAATGGGACAGCCGATTCGAGGCACGTTCGCGTTGTCTGGTTGCAGTGTCCTGCTGCACTATCACTCTTCGAGCAACCGTCCATCGCACCGCATGTTCTGATCCCCGCAATCACGCAACATCATTGCTCGCGACCCAATCCCGGCGGGGAGAAGCGGAAAGTCCAGTACGGGCCGGGGAAAGGCGTGCCTAACTCCGCCACGAGAGCCTTGGCGATGTCGCTGGGACAGGCGCCGTAGAACGCCGGGCACACGCGTACGACGCTACTCAGTCGTCAATGCTCAGGAATGCCGCGGCATTGCGCCATGTGATGCGTTCGCGGTCTTCCTCTGAAACGTCCACAATCTCGAGCTTGATGAGGGCAGGCGCGGGGTAGTTGAAGGGGATGTGCGACCCGAAGCCGAGGGCACCCGCCCCGAGCGATTCGAGCAATGCCGGAATGGATTTCGTCAGAACTGCTGCCATGCGCGTGAAGTCGATGAGCACGCGCCCTTCCAGCCCCGCCTCCTTGATCGCCTCCACCGGGATGCGGAGGCAGTTGAGGAATAGAAGGCGTACGTCCGGAACGGACTTTGCTGCTCTGACCACTTGGCCCAGGTCCAGGTCATCCACTGTATCGAGGTGGTGGCGCATGCGACGGTCTTCAATGCGCTGGTGCACTGCTACAGGCACGCCGCGTTCGGTGGCGGCCCTCATCACCGCCTGGCCGCAGTCGTCAGCGAGGCTGTAGGCGTGGTACTGGGGCAGCAGTCGCACGGCGCGGAACCGCCAGTTGGTGACGGCCTCATCCAGGTCGCGTTCCCACTCCGCATAGGTCGGGTTGATCGTGGCGATGGGAATAAGACGGCCATGCGATTCCATGACGGCGTCGCGCAACTCCTCGTTGCCGGCGTGGGCATCGCGATAGAACAGAGACGGTACTGACGAGACGACGGCCTTGTCGATGCCGCTGCGGTCCATGAGCTCCAGCAGTGCGGGAGCTGTGTTGTGGCGAAGGCGTCGGAAGGCGTAGTGGCCCAGGTGTGCATTCAGGTCGATAATCATGCTGACCTCCTCTCGAGGATGGCGGCTGTGTTGCGCCAGAAGATGTCCTCGCGCTGTTCATGGGTCAGCTCCGCCGCCAGAATCTTGCCGACCCCGCCTTCCATGGTCATATCCGTGGCGAAGAGTACGCGCTTGGCTCCGAGCTGGCGCACGCACTCCTCAACGATCCGGTCGTGGAGCAGATCAGCTGGTCGATGCCGAGCGCATCGGCGGCTTCTATGATGTCGTCATTGCTGCCCCAACCCCATGCGAAAGAGCCGCCGTTCACATGCATGTGCGCGTCCGATCTTTCGCATCCTGCGCCAGTTCTCCGGTAGGCCCGGCGCGCGATATGGTACGGTTCTGTTCATCATATTGGGCCCTTTCCATGGCTCAACGGCGGGACAAGCGGGTCGTACCGCACCTCAACCGGCATCACAAGTGTGTCAGGTGTTTCATTCATAGGTCGAATTTCTTGATGGGGTGGATGGGCATCGGAGGCTTCCCACAACGGGCAGGCGATAGCGCACGGTGCCGCCTGCGATGGTCCGCTGCGGGTAACTGGTCAACAGGACGGTGTCATCCCGGACTTCGAGCGCCGGGTCTTCCGCTACGTGCAGACGCGTGCCGTCCGCGAGCGGCTCAATGCGTGTGATGTTGTAGCCGCGGACGGTCGTGTCCGCGAACTCGATGAGCAACGCACCGAACTTGGCGTCGGCAGCGATCGTTTCGGCGACAACGAAGGAACCGCGTGAGCCACCTTCGGCTGTGGCGCCGCGATCCACGGCGCGGACGCTCCCCTGGTACGCCGGAATCCCTTCGATGCCGGTGCCATTCAGGGCGAGCACGTTCGCATCAATGGTGTGCAGCGCCGAGGCCTTGCCGTTGCGCGTCCGTGCCAGACCCCAGCGTCCCTCAAAGCGAAGCTCCGCCTCCCCGGCGCGCGCCGCGACAGACACGGACGTGTCGTCGAGAGCCATGAGGAAGTAATCCATTCCGGACTCGCCGCGCTGGATCGCGATCAGCAGCGCACCGTCGAGTTCCGTGGTCGTGATGCCGCGCACCTTGGCCCGACCGTTCACGGGCTCATGCACCGCCACGAACGTGCTTGACAGATTCTCACCTCGCCGGCGCAGGCAGAAGAACGGCGCATAGTAGTTCTTGAGCAAGTCATCATGGTGCTCAGCCTGGCGGATGCGCGGCGCCTCACCCAGATAGACCGTGTCGCCTTCCTGCGCGACAAGGTGTGTGCGCGTGCCGATTTTCTGGTCCGACGACAGCCGTAAATCGAGGCGCACTCCGCCGGTCGCCGCTCCCGATGTCAGGTTGCGCACGAAGCCGTATTCCGCGCCGGCCTCGGTGACGTCACGCTCGCCCTGCGGAGATTCGAACGTCGCGCCCGGATTCATCAGGCTGCCCGTGAACGGCTGCAGCCGCACGCCATCGACCTTGGCTGTCGAATCTTCGGCGGCCGTGCCGTGCAACAGGTAGTCGTGCTGGTTGCCGCCGTGAACCTGAAAGACGTCGATCAGGTACGCATCGGTCGCATTCTCGCCCACGCAGACGAGCGTGCGGCGGTAACGGCCCGCCGTGTCGGGATAGGCCGTGTCGCTCTCGGCTTCGGTGAGATGGAAGCCCTTGCCGTCGGTGGCGAAGACGCGCAGGCGGTGCTTCGCGTGGTCGCGGTTGTGCCCGCTGTTGACGCCGTCCACGACAACCGTGTTGTGTGACGCCGTGCAGCTCACCCACGACCGCCAGCGCGTGTGCGTGTAGCCGATATCACGCAGCAATTCGTGGCCGTGGGCGAAAAGGCCGAGGCTCAATGCATCATAGTGCTTGTGCTCCCAGCCGGAGGTGTAGTTGAGCCACGCGTACATCTGGCGATGGTCCTCGCCGCCGCCGAGTACGGCCAGCCCCAGCCCGGGAAGAAGCAACGGCTTCGTGTCCGTGCGCGTCTTGCGTGGGCGTGCCCACGTATCGTTGATCGTCACGAACCCGCCGTGAGGCATGCGCGTGGAGGCAACGGCGCTTTCAAGGGCCTTGATCCCAGCGCGTGTTCTCGCGAGGGTTTTCTTGAATGCCGCGGCCAGATCCGCGGGCGCGCTCTCCGGCGGAGTGTAGCCACTGAGGACGCGCGTGACCATTCGCAGTTGGCCGGCCACCTGGCTGCAGTAAGAAGGGGCAGTCTCTTTCCAGTGGCCGTCGTAGAGAAAATGCTCTTCCATGAACGTGTCGAGGCGCTTCAGCGCCTCCTGTACCCACTCGGGTCGCTCAAGTACGCGACCGGCATAAACGAAATCACGCCACATTCTGGGCGCCATGTTGTTATTCGTCTCACGAAAGCCCATGACGAACTCGACCATGGCCGTCAGCAGGTCTTCTTCGATCATCCTGCGCGCGCCTCTGTGTGTGTGTGTGTGTGTGTGTGTGTGTGTGTCTGTCTGTCTGTCTGTCTGTCTGTCTGTGTATCTGACTGTCTGT
>JAGLDW010000825.1 GCA_023145395.1 Lentisphaeria bacterium
TCTTCTTCATTGCGAACACCAATTCACGTTAGAGCGCCTACCGGCGTGGGGCTCATGGAGCCGTTCCTGCGGCCTCGGGGACCGGGCCGGTGCCGGTCAGTTTGACGAACGCCTCTTTCTGCTTCGGGTCGGCGATGAACTTGGGGCGTGACCACCAGATCGAGTCCGCGTTGTTGCTGGCCTTTCCATCGGTTGCGATCGTCACCAACACGATCTGGCCGGACCTAGTGCCAAGTGGCAGACTCCACGCATGGAAACTCGTGTCCCACAGGTTTTTCTGATTCTTGGGCATGCCCTTCTTCCAGTCTGGATTCTTGTGCGGTCCGAGATCGAATTCATGCCGGGCCCGCCCGTTGATGTAGACGCGTGCAATCGCACCGTTCCCGTACTTCTTCTGCCGGTTCTGCACATAGATCCGGAGTGTGGCGTCCTTGTCCGGGACCTTGACCAGATAGTCCAGTGCGATCTCCGCATCGCCGCCATTGTTCAGAAAGGTGAATGGGACATTCTTGCTCTCTCCCGGGACCTTGAAAGCAGGCTTGTGTGGCGGCACATACTCGCCGCCGCGATCCAGTCCGGATGCCGCAAGAATGTACCGTGCCTTCTCGTGCCCAGTCCCGAAATAGGCGCCGGTTTTGGTGGTTCTCGGCAGCATTGGCACAAAAACAAAACTCGCGGGGAACGCGACATCGTAGTCCCTCTCGGCCGGGCCTTTGCCACCTTCCGGACGCTGCGGCAACACACCCGGAGCATCGTTGACCAGCATGGCGCCGAACTTGGAGTGCGTGCGGATCCTGACCACGCCGCGCTCGGGCACCTCGGCACCCACTCGTTCCAGTACCAGAACGCACGCCTTTTTTGTGCTGTAGAATCGCGAAATTCGCACACCCTCCGGAAGTGCCGTCACCTGCACGGGCGTGCGGTCTGGAACACCCGGAACCAGTGCGTATCGGATCTCTGGATCAAGGCCAAGGACATGCCCATCCGCCACCGCTGGCCACCCCGGCAGGTTCAGATCGGTCGCAAGCCGATTCACACCGGTGACACGGTTGTACAGCTCCCTGCCTGTGGGACCGACCATCCTCTGCGCCTTCTCGTCCGTGAAGTATTTGTAGATTCCCCCATCGCGGTCGCGGTACATGCACGCCAACGTCGGATCCTCCTGACGTCCAGCTGGGAAATGGGGTGTCAAGAGCTTGCGCGAAAACAACTGCGCCCGCCAGCGCATATGCACAAGAATGCCGGTGTTGGCCTGCAGGCTCACTGCCGTCGCCGGATACTGGGCAATGCCGCCCAAGGCATCCGAACAGGCAACGACGACATGCCGGAGAAAGTTCGATTCGGCACGAATCACCGGGATCCAGGGGCGCTGGAGCGGACCGTGAATGAAGGCGGACACGGGGCGTTGATGCCGCATCCAGAACACCCGGGTCCGATTGCTTCCCCAGACCTGCTGAAAGCGCAACGGCCAGCGAACGGCAAAAGCGATGGCGTCGGGCGCGTACTCGGACGCCATGGGCACGGTGGGGTTCCTCCCCAGCAACTCCCGGAACTGCTCAACACTGCCCTGGGCGCCGGACTTGCCATCGACCACGCCATTGCCGAAATCCCCGCTGCACCCGCCCACGTCCTCGTAGTTCGCATCGGTGCCGGTTTCCCTGAACCAGGAGATCATCATATCCGTGTGGTATTTCCGCCACTGTGGAGAGAGTGGATCCAGATACAGCAACTGCCCGTCTTTGCAGGTGTTGAACTGCTGTGGCTCACGCGCGTATCCCGAGAAGCTCCGGATCTTCCGGGTCAAGCCGAATGTTTCTATGCGGTCGCGTTGGAACACGGACGAGTTGTAGTTGACGCAGTAGGTGTTGACGTAGGCCATAGTCCGGGAGCCCCAGCGCTGGATGGCCTTCACCCGCTCCACATATCCCGCGCGTGGAGTCCAGTCGGGAAGATCGTGGTCGAAGCCAGCGGCCCGGGCATTCCATTCGTGGTACAGAATTGTCTCAGGGTCGAACACCGTCGAAATCCTCCGAAGCACGGCAGGATCGTTCTTGTCCCAATGATCAATGATGATCCGAATCTTGTCGGCCCACTTTGTTGCTGCCCGCGCCTTCCGTTCCGACTCGAATGTCCTGGCATACCAGTT
The DNA here is from genome assembly GCA_023145395.1 of Lentisphaeria bacterium. Taxonomy (GTDB): domain Bacteria; phylum Verrucomicrobiota; class Lentisphaeria; order Oligosphaerales; family Lenti-02; genus JAGLDW01. The sequence goes on from JAGLDW010000825.1 coordinate 2,147, forward strand.
GCGGTACGGTGTCATGGCATCGACCCAGCCGCCGGGGAACACATCCAACCGCCAGGTGACGGAGCGGGTCTGCCGGTGCGGCTCGAACGGCATCAGGTTCAGATGCTCGATCGCCAGCGAAAAGGTCTTGCCGCTCCAGTTGAAGAAAAAGAAGTTCGGATGGAACTGCTCATCCTCAACCCACAGCGCCAGGCTTCCCAATCTGCCTTCGACGCCGATGACGGGCGCTTCCCAGAAGGGCGTTCCACCCAGAGTCGTCAACCCGGGCTTCATTTCACGGTCGTACATGACGCCACCGAATGACGGAACATAGAATCGGTGGTCTCCGTGCAAGTTGGCGATTGGGACTTGGACGCCGTACACCCCACTCGCCGGGCTCGAGGCAGTGGCCTGGAAGAGCAGGGCGCCCGTGGCGGAATCGACCCGCACCACGAGTGCCAGGGCTTCGTCCGGAAACAGCTTGGTCCCATTGCCGAGCCCGGTCCAGACCGCGTGCACACCATCCGGGATCCTGGCCGTCTGATAGTCCGATCCAGCATGCGGTCGATGCATCGTCGGATAGCTCGTTCCCGCCTTGATGTGCTGGTCCATGGTCCGAGTCCCCCAGGGGCCATGGAGCTTGGCTGCGGTCTCGGCGTCGTCAGCGAGGTGCCCCATGCCGGACGGCACGCCCGTGTCGCCGGTTGCGGAGTCCGCATGCACCTCGCCCGTCTGAAGATTCCGCACACCCACGATGATGCCGTCGCGGATTGTTGCGGACAAGCGTGCCGTGCGGATTGTGAACCCGCGATCATGATGAAGAATCTCCGCCGCAGTCAACACTTCCGTGCGGAGTCCGCAACAAACTGCGAGCAAGCAAGCCAGCAGCGTCAACGTGGTTGTTTGAGGCGCGCAATGTCGTTTCATTCCTCTTGTCCTTTCCGAGATCGTCATGTCTTGAGAGTCATACTCACAGCCATCCCAATCTCGAAAATCTGCAACTCGTTGATTTCCAATGCTCCATTCCTCCAACACTCCGATACTCCATGGGATCGCTGTGTCAACAATTCCATTGTCCAGACCGCAGGCTGATGCCCAAGTCAATATGGTGTATACTTCGGGAAGCACTAGTGGGAAGACCACAGGAAACCCCGTCTTGCCACTGTCCACGGAAACACTACGAGAGGACCATCATGAAACATAGTTCGCTACTGTCTGGCCTGGCCTTGCTGATCGTTCCCTGCTGCGTTGCCTTGGACATGGCCGAGCTTGAGGTGGACCACAATGTCAACTCGGATTTTGTCACACCTCACACGGCCTGGGCAAAACCCTACGTGTCGGGCACGACCCGCGTGCTGTTCTTTGTCAACGGACGCGGCACCAACGCCCGCGAAGTCGTCGAGCTTGCGCAGCGGTTCGATCTCGAGCCGCACATGGTGTTCTGGGGACGCATCATCGACACAAGCAAGGATGACTGGCACGGAGACGAGGGCGGCATCCACCGCATGGCACGGTTGCTTGAGCAGAAGTGGGACGCCTTCGTGTTTCTCGAGGTGGCGCCGGAGAAGGTGCCGGTGGAATTGCAGTACCCGCTGATCAAGGCGATCACCGAAGGCGCGGGGCTGGTTCTGCTCGGCACCAACGACAGACGTGTGCTCAAGGAGAAGAACCAGCTCGCGGAGACGCCTGCCTTCCTCGCCGACGTGGATGGCGCGAAAGCCTTCACGGTCAGACAGGGGCGTGGAGTGCGCTTGCCCAAGAGACCAAC
>JAGLDW010000826.1 GCA_023145395.1 Lentisphaeria bacterium
GGCAATCGTGCCTGTGCGGAGTTCGCACTTGTCGGTCCACTGAACGCCGCGCGGAGTTTTACTGCAATGATCGGCATCGAGGACCAGGCGCCCAGGGACAAATCCAGCATGGGGACCTGTGCATTCATCGTCGAAGTGCGGCGGCGTGGCCAATGGCGACGCGTGTTCGAGAGCGTGGTCCTGAAAGCTGGCGGTGAACCGCAGGCAATCGATATCGACGTGCGGGGAGCGGACGGCATTCGTCTCATCGCGACCGATGGAGGAGACGGTATCGCCTGGGACCACGCCGTTTGGGCCAATCCCCTCCTGCATTGAATCTGCCCCAATGGGGTGCTACACCACCAACCGTGTACCGATGGACCGACACGGATCCAGAGTCAATGTGTCTCTCTGCGATGGTCATGTGGAGTCGATGCAAGCCAGAAAACTGATTCCCTTCGGGACCCCATCGGGGCAGGCGATGATAGAGTTGCGGAAATTGTGGGGACATTAATCGACTGACATTCCCTTTTTGAGCGTGACACCCAATTCGGCCGTTCCGGTCTTTCCGGAACGGCCGTTTTCTGTTCACTCCCATCGTGAACCGTCATCGTGTACCGAAAAAGACGGAAACACATATCGCTCTTGATCCGGGGTGGCGATTAGCCGTCTCTAGCATCCTGTTGTCAACGAGTTGCAGATTCTCGAACTGGTGCTAGAAGTGCAAACTCCCACTCCCGATTGGGTGGTCTTCAGGTGCCGTCGCACAGCGTCGTCCAGGCTCAAGAGCAGTACTCCATGACTCCAATACTCCACCACACCGTCATCCTGTGGGATGACGGTGTTGACGGTGTGCGGATCTTTCCTGAGTTCCGCGTGTACGCGGCAGCCTGCGGCTGAGCTTCAGAGCCCCCCGCTATTCGTGCGTTGGAAGACTCCAAAAAAAAGCCCCACTCTCCGCAGGATTGGCGGAGAGCGGGGCTTGTGTTGTGTCTCAGAGAAGCCTACTTCTTGAGTTCGGGAGCCTTGTTGCCGTCCTTGGGCTTGTCGTCGTCTTTCTTCTCAGGCTCGGGTTTGGGCTTGTCTTTGAGGAGTTCCCCACGCTTCTTGAGGACATTTTCCACCGTGTAGGCGTTGACGAGGTAGACCCATGCGCTTGTCCGCGCGTTGATTCCCTCAATCTTCTCCTGCTTTTCCCTGAGTTTCTCGGCAAACTCCATGTCATTCTTCGTTTTGTCCTCGGGCTTCTCGTCTTTGACGGCTTCGCGCTCCGTGGCACCTTCGTAGGCGGCCGACACGGTCATGAAGTACTTTCCACCCGTGTTCTTCTTGCCTACACGAATCGTGTATGCGGTGCCACCAAACTCCACTGCCTTGTAGGTGCGGGGTGTATCGAGTCCCGTTTCCTCCGGCTTGGCATTGGGGTCGGCCACATCTGTGAAGCTGGCCCAGCCAAAAGCGCTTTTGATGCTACCCAGCTTGCCTGTGTCCACCTCTTTGTCTTCCGGGATGGCGCCGACAAGCTCCAAACTGTCACTTTTGGTTTCGCGGCGGACCTTCCAAAGCCCCTTGCCCGCCTCGCTGAGCGTGGCTTCCTTCACATCGGAAATCTTGAAGAACTCCTTGTCGAGCCACTGCGTTGGATCATTCTTGACACTGCCAAACGTCTCGGAGACTAGAACGACCTTGCCAGTCTTGCCCACGCGGATGTAGCGTCCGTCCGGGAAGCTGCCGCCACCGCCGCCCATCATGCCCATCATGCCCCCCATGGCACCGTTGTCCTGGCTCTTCTTCTTATGCTCTTTCCCCAGGAAAAGCGTGAGGAGCTTTGCTCCCTTCTCGTCATAGAAATTGACCAGGGTGGCGCATTCCTCGCTTGTTCCCTTGCCAGGCTCAAGCAGTCCGAGCTTGCCGTAGAACTTTTCGCCGACCCGGGGTGTCTGCGCCGCCTTCAGATCACGCAGCTTCATGAGGAAGTCGCGGAGGGTGTCGAACTTGGCAGGATAGCCATGCTTTTGTTCGACGCGCCACTGCTTGTCCTTGTAGGCGATGACGACCGTGCCTTCCTCGCCTGTGACTTCGATCTTCGCCACGGCGGTGACATCGAAGTCGGCGAGCACTTTCGCCTCCACTTCACTCTTGGGGGACCAGCTCTTGTCACTGCCACGCCGAATGAACAGCCCCAGGGCAACTAGAACGACTGCGGCGACAATCAGAATAAGAAATTGCTTCTGTTTCATGTACGCACCATTCTCCTACGCTTGATGAAAGCGAGTGTCAGCCCGCTGAGTGCCACAAGCAGTGGCACGATAAGGATATTGGCCCAGATCAGGCGGTTCTCGAGAGACTCGATCTCCCGAGTCATCTTCTTCTGCTCTTCTTTCAGCTTTCGGTTGGTGGTGACCTTTTTCTCCCGCAACTTTTCAATGTCCTCAAGCTGTTCCTTGCTGATCACCACGCGTCCACTCCCTGTTTTTGCCTTGTCGCGCAGCATTTCGTTGAGCTTTTTCTCCAGCTCGGCGCGTTCGTCTTCAAAGGCTTTCACACGACTCATATTGCGCTTTTCGGCAGCCGCACGCCGCTTGTGGACTTCTTCCAACGGACGGGAAATCGTGCCGCGAGAGCGGATGGAGATCAGCCGGGTGTCGCCGCTGAGCTGCTCCACCAGGTTTAGAGCAAACGAGAGATTGTCGTTGACAGCCTGAACGATTTTCTGGCCAAAGAAGTTCTGGACTTGAACACAGAAATTATCAAAGATCATGTCCGAGTCGCCAACGAGGATGACCGCACCCTTGTCGCCTTCGGTCAGATAGTTGGATGCGTCGTCCTTGTCGCCGTCTTCTTTCTCTTTTCCGTCGTCCTCATCCTTGTCGTCACTTGGCTTGCCTTCGGGAAACGCAGTGGAGAACTTGCCCGTGAGCCGCACTGCCAGCGCGAGTTCTTTTTCACCTGGTTTGAAGTCGTTGAGGATGCGGTCGCCCCCACCCTGCGCCATGAAGGTGTCCACGAGCTGGGAGTCTTCCGAGGAGTGTACGAGGACGGTTCGGACCAGGCCATCGGCAGAGCCCGTGAGCACACCCGCATTGAAGAGCAGGAGAGATTCGAGCTGTCCGACAGCGGGGTCGTCTTGATCGACGGCGTCCTTGCGCAGAGCGAGCGCAGTGGGCATGCTGTCGGCGCCACCGTCCCGTCGTGGCCGCTTGAAGCCAAACTCGCGGTCGGCCAGGATCTTCTTGCTCAACTCGACACCCCAGGCCTCCATGAGTTTTCCCAGTTCGGATTGTCCGGGCGGCATGAAGCGCATCTGCGGGTTGCCCTGCTGATTCTGCTGTTCCACAACGCTTAGCGTGTCGAGGAAGGCCAGGATCCTGCCGCCGCCGAGAAGGTACTGGTCGATGGCGAACAGTGTCTTGTCCTCAAGCCCCTTGGGATGCACGAGCAACAACACGTCGAGATCCGGGTCGATGGATTCCGTGTTCTTCTGGATCTCCACCACCTCGTAGTCGCGCTTGAGTTCATTGATCACCACCCAGGCTGGTTTCTGGTTGGGTTGCTGCATCCCCATCATGGGGTTCGGCGGTGTGATGCTGCCCATGATGGGCAGGGAACTGAGCACGCCAATGCGGTTCTTCTTGGGATTCATCACCCGATGGATGGCGCGGGTGATGTCGTATTCGAGCATGTTCTCGCGCTGGGGTGAGAGGAAGGGGATGGTTTCCGTCTCGTCAAAGCAGCTGATGGCCAAACCCAGGTAGACCTTGTCGCCCGCGCCAAACGCGCCCATGGGCTGTCCGGCGATATTGTCGATGCCGGCCGAGTCCTCGTCGTCCGAGTAGGGCTTCGGATTCTTCTTCTCCACTCCCACCAGGCCACCGCTCTTCTGCTCGTATTCCTTGAGCAAGTCTTCGACGCGGTTGGCGTATGCCTTCAGATAGACGGGCAACGAGGGAATGTCCTTGCTGAAGTAGAAGCGGATCTCGATGGGAGCCTCCTCTTCCTTGACTTCCTTCAGAATCGCCCTTGTTCCTTCGGAGAGGGTGTAGAGCCCCTCCTTGGTGCAGTCGATGCGCAGGTTGAATGGCTGGAATATGGCATTGACGGCGACAAGCAGCACCGCCATCACGATGATGCCGCCGACCGAGAACAGCC
>JAGLDW010000827.1 GCA_023145395.1 Lentisphaeria bacterium
AACTCTTTCGCTTGATCACTTTCGGTTCTTCACTCATCTCTTTCGGAGCCTCCTTGGAAAATCTATGCCGTGAACGGCTTGAACCCGCGGGACCGGGTCAGCCGGCGCGATGGCTCTTGAGGATCACGCCAGTGGTGAACAGCGCGAACGCCATCACCGTGAGAAAATAGACGATGTCGCGGATGTCGACGACACCACGCTGCAAACTGTCGAAATGGGTCATGACACTGAAGGCCGCCACGAAATCGACAAGCTCGCTTCCTGCGCCCCATTTGAGCACAAGGCGTGTGACGGGTGGCCAACCGGCAAGGATCAGCAACAGACAGACAACCACGGATGTGATGAAGCTGACGACCTGGTTGCGGGTCAGTGCCGAGGTCATGCTGGCGATGGCCAAATACGTGCCGGCGACAAGGAAGCTACCCAAATAGCCCGAAATCATGACGCCGCCGTCTGGATTGCCAAGATACATGGTGGTGACGACGATGGGGAAGGTCAACGCCAGTGAGATGCCCAGAAAAACCCAGGCCGCGATGAACTTGCCGGCAATGACGGAAGTCGTCGAGATGGGCATGGTGAAGAGCAGCTCGATGGTCTTGCTGCGGCGTTCCTCGGACCATAGCCGCATCCCTGCAGCCGGTACCAGGAACATGTACAGCCAGGGATGCCAGATCAGAAACGAGGCGAGTGATGCCTCGTCACGCTGAAAGTAGTTCCCCATCATGAAGGTGAAGAAGCCGCTCAGAAGCAGGAAGATGACGATGAACACGTAGGCGACAGGCGAGGCGAAGTAGCCAGTCAACTCGCGTTTCGCGATGGTGTAGATGTTTCGCGTGGAACTGTTCATTTGGTGTCCTCCTGCACGGTGTCCGGAATGGTGATTTCCCGGAAGACTTCGTCCAGGCGTCCCTCCTCCGTATGGAGTTCGTCCAACTTCCAGCCCTTGCCGAGAATGGCTTCGGCAACGGCGCCCGATGTCATGTCGCCCTCGAGTCGGCAGCAAATACTCTCTTCGGAGGCATCGACGACGGTGACTGTCTTGGCAGCTTTGACCGCATTCAGCGTTGCGGTGACCTCTTCAGCAGGCTGTTTGAGCACTCGAACCGTCACGGAACCGGCGGATTTACTTCTGTCCTTGAGTTCGTCCGGCGAGCCGTTATAGACAAGTTTTCCGCGGTCAATGATAATGACCCGCGTGCAGATTGCCTCCACCTCTTCCAGGATATGGGTGGAGATAATGATCGCTTTCTCCTTGCCCATCTCCCGGATCAGTTCGCGCATCTCGTGCTTCTGATTTGGATCGAGCCCGTCCGTGGGCTCGTCGAGCACGAGGATGGGTGGATCGTGCAGAATGGCCTGTGCGAAGCAGGTCCGGTGTTGGTACCCTTTCGAGAGCGTATCGAAGGTCTGATGACGCACACGTTCGAGGAAGCAGGTCTGGATGGCACGCTCGACTGCGGCTGTCTGTTCCGCTCCATGCATTCCACGCACGGCCGCGACAAACTTGAGGAATGCTTCCACAGTCATCTCGGGATAGGCGGGCGCACTTTCGGGAAGGTAGCCTATGAGCGCTTTCGCTCCGACGGGGTCGGAGTCGATGTCGTGCCCGTCGATATCCACTTCCCCTGAGGAAAGTGGAATGAAGCCGGTGATGATGCGCATGGCCGTTGATTTGCCCGCGCCGTTGGGTCCAAGAAATCCGAGGACCTCACCTCGTTTCACTTCGAACGAGATGTCGTCAACAGCTAGGGTCGGCCCAAACCATTTGGTGACATTTTTGGCCGTTATCATGCCTGTGGTTGCTCCTCCGTTTGTTCCATGTGGATGCATCTGGACAATGTTGTAAGGGCACTATAGGAAAGGTAAGACCGACCGCTGGCGTGATTGTTCCCGAACCTTTGTGTCTACGTAGTTTTTTCGGGACTTGGAGGCCGTTCTCTCTTGGACTGTATTCTCTACATGTTCCGGCCTCGCACTCGGGTGGGGCCGACTGAATCGCAGGGAAAACAGAGGGCGGTACTATTGCCATTGTCGCGCCGAAATCAAGACGGAAGGACGGAAGAAGGATCTGCTTGAAGTTGACGGAGGCAAGCCTATAGTACGGGCAGTTTATGCGTCTCCTTCGTCTAGTGGCCCAGGACATCGGGTTCTCATCCCGAAAACGGGGGTTCGATTCCCCCAGGAGATGCCATCCCCCCCCCCCTGCTCCTCCCTGCGAAGCCTCACCACCCGTCGCGCCTCTTCCCGTCGTTTGCTGTGATGCCTTGCCGACCCTTAGGGTGCACGCGGAAATAACTTCAC
>JAGLDW010000828.1 GCA_023145395.1 Lentisphaeria bacterium
CGGGGTAAACCCGGCGGGGGCGGGGCAAGCTTCGAGATACCGTCTGGATTGGAGAGTGCCTGCGACATGCCATTGCTCGCAAACAAGACGATTCTCCTTCGCGCCGTCGGCTTGCCCGTCTGCTGCGATCTTCCCAGACTTGCCCAGTTTCTCAGGAAGGAAGGGGCAACGCTACTGATTGACTGCGAGCCCGAGGTGGCGGATTTCCTCGGTGCGCGGGCACGGGACGGCCTGAGTTCCCGCACATCCCGAACCGGTGCCGCGCCCGACGCAGTCCTCGCCGCCCCCGCATCTCTCCCCTTCTTGCACAAGCTGCTGGAAGAACGCGAGCCATCCACTGCCCCGCCACTGGTCGCCGCACCCTTTCTGACCGAGCAGGAGCGAACAGCACAGGAGACTTCCTCTTTCCTGCACGCGGCCTCTGTCCAAGGCATCACTCTGCTACCTCCTCGAGGCATCGAAGAGGCAATGCTGCCCCAAAGCGAGATTTTGGAGGCACTTGTCTCGTCGTTGCAGCGCCGGGACCTAGCGGGGACATCCATCCTCGTCACGGCCGGCCCCACCATCGAGGATCTGGATCCCGTCCGCTTTCTCAGCAACCGGTCCACGGGCAAGATGGGCCTGGCGCTTGCCACCGTAGCCGCCCGGCGGGGTGCCGAAGTGCATTTGATCCACGGTCCGCTGACCCTGTCGATCCCCTCGAACTCGAACATCACGGCCGTCGCGGTGCGTTCTGCAACGGAAATGGCCGCCGCCGTCATGGAGCGAGCAAGCCACGTGTCCGCCGTGGTCATGAGTGCGGCGGTTGCCGACTACACACCCGTTACCGTGGCCGATCAGAAATTGAAGAAGTCACAGGCAGGCATGACACTGCAACTGAAGCGCACCACCGACATCCTCGCCTCGCTAGGCCAGCTCCCGGAGCGTCCCATCCTAGTTGGATTCGCGGCGGAGACCGACAACCTGCAAACCCGCGCAATGGACAAACTGGAGCGCAAAAATTGCGATGCCATCTGCGCCAACAATGTGGCCTTGCCGGGAAGTGGATTCGGAACGGACACCAATCGGGTGACCATCTTCCTGCGTTCCGGCGACACCATCGATCTGCCTCTGCTCACCAAGACCGAGGTGGCGAAACGCATCCTGGACATCGTGAAAGACCTCGTCCAGTAACGAACGGATGTCGCGCCACGCCCCCTGCACCTCAATTTTGGGGAACTCGACGGAGGCAGTCCCATTGAGGAGGTGAGGAAGGCTGTCGAAACGATCGCGGAAGCGTACGCGGCCGCTTCTTCGAAACACGCACTAGATCTCTGACCACGCTCAGAGGACATGTTCTCTCATGTCTCAACAATAAAAACCCCCATCAACACATCCGTCTGGCGGATGGTCGATGAGGGTTTGGATCGACGAATCAAAGCCCAAGTCTGGAGCTTCGAATCTTCTATTTTGGCTAGGTGCGGCGGCGCTTGCGGCGCTTGGCCTCGCTAGGCTTTTGATAGTGGCGACGGTTTCGGAGTTCCTTCATGGTCCCCTCCTTGTCCATCTTTTTCTTAAGACGGCGCAAGGCGCGGTCCACGGGCTCTCCTTTACGGCAACGTACCTCTGACGGCATATGGAATCACCCCCTCTCGTCGTCTGCAATGGGATGCAAGCATCCCAGTTTCTTGTTCGTTTGAATTGCGTCCGCACTGGACGCTTCCAAGTGAGCGGGTACTATAGATGACCTCACAATCCTTTCAACCTCGATATGGACGCACATGTCATCTTGGCAAGACACATTCCGCGACTGGGCGCTTCGCATGCCGCGCGACGGCGGATTCTCGCGCTTGGCGCTGATGGACATCGACTCGGTGCCCGTCGCCAGCGTGCGGCTGATCGTGGGCATGGAGGGTGCGGTGTTGGTCGCCGCTTCCGACAGCACCCGCGCGGAAACCCTTGCCGCCTCTCTCACTGCCTATCTGGAGATGCTGGGAGATCCCCGGCCAATCGTGTCCATTCCCGAAGCGGTTCTGAACCGCCACAACCAGTGGATCCCCGAGAACGAGGCGGCTCGCTGCGCCGCCATGGAGCGAGCATTGTCCGGGGAAGCCGCTGTCTACGTCACCACCGCGCAGGCGTTGCTCACTCCCACCGTGCCCCCAGCCGTGTTTTCGGACCAGGTGTTCACCTTGCGCGTCGGGGATGGAGGGCTCGACCCCGAACAACTCGCCCGACGGCTGGTCTCCCTCGACTACGACAACGAACCCGCCGTCCACGCCCCCGGAGAGTTCTCGCGCAGAGGCGGCATCCTCGACATCTATTCGCCCGCCTGCGAAGCACCCGTCCGGATCGAGTTCTTCGGCGACGAAATCGACACCATGCGCTACTTCGATCCCGAAAGCCAGCGTTCGTTCCAACCCGTGGAACTCGTTCGTGTGCTGCCTCGGGGGGAAAGCGTGGCGGGCGACTCGCACGCTCTCACGTCCTCCGTCCACAACTACTTCAGCAAGGAGATATACGCGATCATCTGCGAGCCAGCGGCCATCGCAGACCACCTCGA